>CAZSEW010000057.1:0-5001 GCA_964606025.1 uncultured Candidatus Planktophila sp. | reverse complement strand
CCTGATCGAATGAGAGCTGCAATAAATGCTTCTCCCATAGTTCCGGCACCAATGATTGTGACTTCTGAGATGCCTTCGTAATTAGCCATGGCGAAAGAGTACGCGTAGGCTCTGCGACTATGTCAGAGATAAAGCCAGGTTTCGCACGTGACTGGGTCGAATTCACAGACCCAAATGATGAGGAAGAAATCTTCAAGTGTGACCTCACCTGGTTGACTTCATTTTGGACCTGTATCTACGGCGATGGCTGCCAAGGAGTATTTAAGGATCGTCCAAACGATGGCTGCTGTACCGAAGGTGCGATGTACTCGGATGAAGATGATGAAATTCGCGTTCGCAAGGCAGCTGAATTCCTGACTCCAGATATGTGGCAATTCTATGAAGAGGCTCGCCCAAAGAAGCCGGGTGGCCAATTACGAATTACAGATTTAGATGAAGATAAAGAACGCAAGACTCGTACAGTTAACGATGCATGTATCTTCTTAAATCGAAAAGGTTACGAAGCTCCAGGATTTACCGGATCATTTGGTTGCGTTCTTCACCACCTTGCGCAGAAGCGCGAAATTCACTTTGTAGATACAAAGCCAGATGTTTGCTGGCAACTTCCACTTCGCCGCAGTTATGAAACTCGCGAAGTCGGCGAGCGCGAATATTCAGTCACAGTCATTGGCGAATACGAACGCCTTGGTTGGGGCGATGGCGGAGATGATTTCGATTGGTACTGCACTAGCAATACCGATGCCCACGTCGGAAGTGAACCTGTCTACATCTCAAATAAGGCAGAACTTCAGCAGTTGATGGGTAAAGATGCCTATGCAATCTTGGCAGAGCACTGCGACCGCCGCATTCAGGGAATTAAGGATGCGCAGGCGCGCTCATTGCCACTCTTTGTGATTCAACACCCAGCAACTCTCGCAGCAGGCAAGTAGTCAGTTCACGCTAGTCAGCCTTCTGCTCTAATCTACCTTTATGGCAAAGGTTGAGAAGGATCCATTCCGCTGCTTTGAATGCGGTTGGACATCGCAGAAATGGGTCGGTCGTTGTGGCGAATGCCAAGCATGGGGCACAGTAGAAGAACTCGCTGCTCCTAAGAAACTCTCACTCGTTGCAGGATCAGTTACCAATAAGGCAACACCAATCGGCGAAGTAGATCTCTCTGCCGCACTTGCAAAACCAACCGGCGTCTCAGAACTTGATCGCGTTCTTGGTGGCGGCCTTGTTCCGGGTGCTGCAATCCTCTTAGCTGGCGAACCCGGCGTTGGTAAATCAACTCTCCTCTTATCTGTTGCAGCACAGACTGCGGCAAAGGGAATTCCTGCGCTCTATATTTCCGGCGAAGAATCAGCTTCACAAGTACGTCTTCGCGCCGAACGCATCAAGGCCGTGGACCCACAACTATTCCTTGCCTCTGAAACGGATCTTGGCGCCGTCATTGCTCATATCGATGCAGTAAAGCCTCAGCTGCTGATAATCGACTCAGTACAAACAATTGGATCTTCTACCGCTGATGGCGCACCTGGTGGCGTAACGCAGGTACGCGAAGTTGCTGGTGCACTTATTCGCATCTGCAAAGATCGCGATATCACTCTGCTCTTAGTTGGTCACGTAACAAAAGATGGATCGATTGCAGGTCCTCGTCTTTTGGAACATATCGTCGATGTTGTTCTGCAATTTGAGGGCGAACGCCACTCTCGTCTTCGATTAATCCGAGCCATCAAGAATCGCTTCGGTGCAAGCGATGAAGTCGGATGTTTTGATCTCAGTGATACAGGTATCGAGAGCGTTCTCGATCCAACAGGTTTGTTTACCTCTCGCCATGCCGAACCTGTACCTGGTACTTGTGTCACAGTTACCCTCGAAGGTCGCCGCCCACTTCTTGCAGAAATTCAAGCCTTGGTCAGTGCCGGACGCGAAAATGATTTTGGAAATGCTCGTCGCGTCACAAGTGGTCTCGACTCTGCGCGTACATCTATGACACTTGCTGTACTTGAACTACGCGCACATGTCCGCGTTGGTGGTCGCGATGTTTATGCAGCGACAGTCGGCGGAATGAAGATGTCAGAACCTGCAGCCGACCTTGCACTGGCACTTGCAGTTGCATCTGCTGCAAAAGGTTTAGCGCTTCCTGCAGACCTCGTTGCAATCGGTGAAGTCGGGCTTGCAGGCGAGATTCGTAAGGTCAGCGGTGTCTCTCGCAGATTGGCTGAGGCTTATCGACTTGGATTTAAGCGAGCGCTTGTTCCAGCTGGCTCTGATGTAAAGATTGATGGAATGGAGATTGTCGAAGTTTCACGTCTTGATCAAGCGTTGCAACGAGTAAAGATTACCGGAGATTAATGTACGAAAAAGAGATCTCCTCCTGGTTTAAGAAGAATAAAAGAGATCTTCCTTGGCGAAAGACAGATTCTTGGGGCATCCTCGTCTCAGAATTTATGTTGCAGCAGACACCTGTAAATCGAGTTTTGCCGGTCTATAACCAATGGATGGAGCGCTGGCCAACCGCCGCTCACCTTGCAAAGGCAACACCTGCCGAAATAATTACAGCTTGGGGTCGATTGGGATATCCACGTCGCGCTTTACGTCTTCACGAGTGCGCAAAGGTAATTACATCCGAACACAAAGGAAAAATTCCAACAACAGAGGCAGAGCTGAGAAAGCTTCCGGGCGTTGGCGAATACACCGCAGCTGCAATGGTCGCCTTTGCATTCTCTGGTCGCTCACTTGTTCTCGATATCAACATTCGTCGTCTCTTTGTCAGGCTATTCGATGGCGCAGAGTCACCAACAACATCTGCAACAAAGGCCGAGAAAATTCGTTATGAAGAGTTGATTCCAAAGAAGGATCCACACATTTGGGCTGCTGCCACTATGGAGCTCGGTGCACTTGTCTGCACAGCGCAATCACCCAAATGTGCAATCTGTCCGGTTGCTGATAAATGTTTATGGCGAAGCCTTGATTACCCAAAGTCGGATCTTGTAAAGCGTAGACAGAGCTGGCACGGCACCGATCGCCAATGTCGGGGAGCAGTTGTTCAGGCTCTTCGCGAGAATGATGTGCTGACTAAGGCACAGATTGCGCAACTCTGGGATGTGCCCTCTCAACTCGAGAAAGCACTTCTAACCTTGCTCGATGATGGTCTCATCGAGGCTCGAGGCAAGAGTAAATATTCTCTTCCTCGGTAGAGTTCTTCCATGAGCCATGCAGCGAACTTACAAGCCATTCTTGGGGACGGCGCAACGCTCATAACAGATCCTGATATCACCGCGTCCTATTCGCACGACCAGGCTCCCTTCGCCGAACATCAGCCGCCATTTGCAGTGCTGCTTGCGAAGAGTGCAGCAGAAATTTCAATTGCTCTCAAATATGCAAACGAACACAGGATTTCGGTTGTGACTCGTGGGGCCGGCAGCGGTCTTGCAGGTGGTGCAAATGCAAGTAACCAATCTTTAGTTATCTCACTCGAGAAGATGAATCAGATCATCAATATCGATCAGGTAAATCGCATTGCTCGAGTGCAAGCTGGCGTCATAAATCTCGATTTAGATAACGCAGTCAAAGAATTCGGTCTCGCATATCTCCCAGATCCAGCGAGCCGTGATTGGTCAACGCTAGGCGGAAATGCAGCGACAAATGCTGGTGGTATGTGCTGCGTTAAGTACGGGGTTACATCTGCACATGTACGTGCGATGCAGGTTGTACTTGCAAGCGGTGAGATCATTGAGCTTGGTAAAGAGACGAAGAAATCTGTAACAACGTATGACTTACTCCATCTCTTTGTCGGTTCAGAAGGCACACTAGGAATCATTACTGAGCTATCACTCAACTTAGAATTCCGCCCATCACCACCTGCAACTTTAATTGCTACTTTTCCAAGTATCGAAAAGGCGGCCGCTGCATCCACTGCGCTTCTGAAACTTCACCCATCGATGCTCGAAATCATTGATCAGACAACTCTTCGCGCAGTTGAGGCATGGCATCCACTTGGCTTTGAAGTCTCTGGCGCGGTCTTGATCATGCAGATGGATGAGAATAAAAATTTAGGGGATGAAGCGCTAAAGATTTGTAAGGATTTCACGATGATTGATGGAGTCTTCTCAGAAGATCCAGCCGATACTGCAGATTTAATTCGTGTGCGAAAGCTTGCCTATCCAGCGCTAGAGCGAATGGGTGCAACTTTGCTCGATGATGTCGCACTGCCCATCAGCAAGATTGCAGAATTTGTGGAGAGCGTTGAGTCTCTAAGTAAGGAATCAGGGCTAGTCATTGGAATCTTTGGCCATGCCGGTGACGGAAATATGCACCCAACAATCGTTCATGACCATGGCGATGGCGTCGCGGCAGCAAAAGCTAAAGATGTATTTGAGAAGATCGTTGCAATTGCTCAATCACTTGGCGGAACTGCAAGTGGCGAACACGGAATCGGCACAATTAAGGCGCACCTTATTGATGATGAGATTTCACCTACAGTAATGCAGCTTCAGCGAGATGTTAAGCGAGTCTTTGACCCGCTCAACATTCTCAACCCAGGTAAGAAGTTTCTTACTTAAGATATCTACTTTGTAGCTTCGGCTAAATCTTCAGGTGTATCAGGTGTTGCCACCTTTGGGGAACCTGCAAATGTGAACTTGGCATCTGCTTCAACGCCCTCAACATCTACAACGATGATTTCTCCAGCCTTAAGCTCTCCGAAGAGAATTCGCTCTGAGAGCGCATCTTCGATCTCACGCTGAATAACGCGACGCAGAGGACGCGCACCAAGAAGTGGGTCGTAACCACGCGCTGCAAGGAGATCCTTGGCAGCCTGTGTGAGTTCGATACCCATATCTTTCGCCTTTAGGCGCTCATCAAGATTTGCAACCATGAGGTCGACGATATTGATGATCTGATCCTTAGTGAGCTGGTGGAAGACGATTACATCATCGATACGGTTGAGGAACTCTGGGCGGAAGTGGTTCTTGAGTTCATCTTGAACCTTGCCCTTCATGCGATCGTAATTTGTTA
>CAZSEW010000056.1:0-5018 GCA_964606025.1 uncultured Candidatus Planktophila sp. | reverse complement strand
GCTCGATAGTAGGAACTATCGGCTCAGCTCTTGCTGCAGTGTGGCGCTTTCTCGCCAAGTCACTTGGGTCCTCTGTCAGATTTGTAGCCCGTGGTGCACGTGATTTAGATCCAGAACATCACCGCGATGGAGCTGCCCTTCTCGTTCTTATCCTTTCGCTGGCAGCTATTGCTGGCACTTGGTTTCACGCCGATAACTTTGTAGGAAGAAATCTCTACTCACTCTTCTATGGTGCATTTGGTCGTGTCGGAGTCTTGACTCCGCTTGTCTTGATCTACTTTGCAGTTCGGCTCTTTAGAAAACCTGACGATAGCCACGTCACAGGACGCATTACAGTCGGAATTATTACTCTGATTATTAGTGCGACCGGTCTTGCTCACCTTCTCAATGGCTCACTTGGATCTACCAATCCAATGGGTGCAACAGCAATACGAGAGGGTGGGGGGTTGCTTGGATATTGGGTGTCAAAACCTCTTGTTGCACTGATGACATCACTGCTGGCTTACCCATTGCTAGTTGCTCTCTTTTTCTTTGGAATCCTGATTGTTACGGCAACACCAATCTCTAAAGTTGGCTCGAAACTCAAAGTGATTGCAGTTTGGCTCTGGTCGAAGAAGCCACAACGCAATGAAGAAGAGTTCGAAATTACAGACACCCCTCCATTTGAATCACCGGTAGTTGCTTGGAACGCTGATTCAGATGATGAAATTACTGAAGATGAATTTGATGAAGAATTCACCGTAGAGATTCCAAAGGCCCCGTTAGATTCGCAACTGCAAGCTGCGCCAAAGAGCGAGAAGCGTCCAGAGCAGCTACTCCTTACGAGCGACTCTAAGTATGAATTGCCATCACAAGATTTACTGAAAGTCGGACCTGCAGCCAAGGCGAAGAGCAAGGCAAATGATGCAGTTGTTGCTTCTCTGACCGAAGTCTTTAAGCAATTTGAAATCGATGCGGTTGTAACAGGGTTTATGCGCGGGCCGACAGTTACTCGCTATGAAGTTGAGCTCGGAAATGCAGTCAAAGTTGAACGAATTACTGCGCTCTCAAAGAATATTTCTTATGCCGTTGCAAGTAGCGAAGTTCGCATTCTCTCTCCAATTCCAGGTAAATCAGCAGTAGGAATTGAGATTCCCAATGCAGATCGCGAGATTGTTGCTCTCGGTGATGTCATGCGCTCAAGTGTTGCAGGACTTGATCACCACCCAATGCTTGTCGCACTGGGTAAAGATGTTGAAGGAAACTTTGTCTGTGCAAACCTAGCGAAGATGCCTCACCTTCTAGTTGCAGGTGCAACAGGTGCAGGTAAGTCTTCGATGATTAACGCGATGATTACATCGATTTTGATGCGCGCAACACCTGATGATGTTCGCCTAATTTTGATCGACCCAAAGCGTGTAGAGCTCACAGCATATGAAGGAATACCTCACCTTATTACTCCAATCATTACCAATCCTAAGAAGGCATCAGATGCTTTGACTTGGGTAGTTCGTGAGATGGATCTTCGCTATGAAGATCTAGCAACATTTGGCTTCCGCCATATCGATGATTTCAATAAGGCAGTGCGTGCAGGAAAAGTTGTTGCGCCTCCAGGTTCTGATCGTGTAGTTGAGCCGTATCCATACCTACTTGTCATCATCGATGAACTCGCTGATTTGATGATGGTAGCTGCCCGCGAAGTTGAAGAGTCTGTAGTTCGTATTACCCAGCTTGCACGTTCTGCGGGTATTCACCTTGTTCTGGCTACACAGCGACCAAGCGTTGATGTTGTAACGGGACTTATTAAGGCAAACGTTCCATCTCGCTTATCTTTTGCAACCTCTTCATTGGCAGATAGTCGAGTAATTCTCGATAGTCCTGGTGCAGAAAAGTTAATCGGGCAAGGCGATGGTTTATTTATCCCAATGGGTGCAAGCCGGGCCATTCGAATTCAAGGCGCATATGTTTCAGAGCGCGAGATTGAAGCTGTAACAAATCACGTAAAGAAGCAGCTCTCACCGCGATATCGGGATGATGTAACTCAGGTTGCTCAAGCCAATAAGAATATTGATAAAGAGATCGGTGATGATCTCGAGATTTTGATTCAAGCAGTTGAACTCGTTGTCAGCACGCAATTTGGATCAACATCAATGTTGCAGAGAAAATTGCGAGTTGGATTTGCTAAAGCTGGAAGGTTGATGGACCTCATGGAATCCAGAGGTATTGTCGGACCGTCAGAGGGATCGAAGGCTCGCACCGTGATGGTCAAGCCAGATGAAATTGATTCAGTGCTTGCCACGCTTCGCGACTACTAAATCAAAATTTTGGAGTGTTGGATTTAGGGGTGAGATGACCCTTCAGGGGTCAAAACGGTTCCGTTCTCACCACTTCGGGATTTACAATTAGCCCTATGTCCACTGGTAGCGAACTACGCGAACGTCGCGAGAGCGCAGGGCTTTCTATTGAACAGCTCGCCTCGCTGACGAGCATTCGCATGGGTCTGATTACCGAGATGGAATCAAATAAATTTATTCACTGTGGCGGCGATACATATGCTCGCGGACATTTAAAGAACATTGCAATGCGTTTAGGTCTTGATTCAGATCATTTTGTCGAGATGTATAACGCAGAACATTCTATGGATCAGCGGGCGATTCACGACTTACTTGCCGAAAATAATGTTTCTGCAATTCCACGCGAAGAGAAGACCATGTCGTGGAAGATTCCTGCACTTATTTCAATCGTCATCCTGCTCATTATCGCTTCAGTGCAGATAGTGATGAGCAATCAGGGATCTGACGTGAAGGCACCGGTTGTTAAAGAGAGTGCAACTCCGACACCGGTTGCAGAGCCAACTGAATCAGCGACACCAACACCTGCTGCAGAGTCAGCAGAAATTTCTGACGAGACAGCTGGACCAGTAACCCTGAAACTATCTGCGGTTCGCGGAAATTCATTTATCAATGTTGTAGTCGATGGCAAGAGCGTCCTGAAGGGATCAATCTTTCAAGGAGATGAGAAGATTTATGAGGCAGAGAAATCAATCAGTCTCTATCTGAGCAATCCTGCTGGCGTTGATGTCACTCACAATGGCAAGTTATTGGCTCCACTTGGTGGCCAGAACCAGGAAGTCCGACGAACTTTTAGATAGTTCACCTCTTAACTTTCAATAAGGCTGTAGCATCACCCGCATGTCGCGCACGGTAGCAATAGTCACAATGGGGTGCGCCCGCAATGAGGTTGATTCAGAGGAACTCGCCGGCAGATTGGCAGCCGATGGCTGGACCCTCGTTGATGATGTTGAATCTGCAGAAGTAGCCGTGGTTAATACATGTGGATTTATTGAATCAGCTAAGAAAGATTCAGTCGATGCTCTACTTGAAGCGAACTCGCTAAAGGGTCATGGAACAACGAAGGCAGTTGTTGCTGTTGGCTGCATGGCGGAGCGCTATGGAAAAGAGTTAGCTGAGGCGCTTCCCGAAGCAGATGCGATTTTAGGTTTTGATGATTATCAGGATATTTCTGAACGCTTGCAATCAATTATCAGCGGCAATGCACACACACCGCACGTTCCACGAGATCGCAGAGCGCTGCTGCCGATTGCGCCATCAGATCGTCCTGCTGCACGCGACGAGAGCTATGCATCTTCACTAGGTGCAGGCGGCTCACTCTTCCGTAAGCGCTTAGGAAACGCACCTTGGGCACCTCTCAAAATTGCATCCGGCTGCGATCGACGTTGTTCATTTTGTGCGATTCCGTACTTCCGAGGCTCATTTATCTCTCGCCGTCCAACAGAGATTTTGCAAGAGGCTAGATGGCTTGCCAACAATGGAGTCAGTGAACTCTTCCTCGTTAGCGAAAATACAACTAGCTATGGAAAAGATCTTGGCGACCTCAAGTTAATGGAGAAAATTCTCCACGAATTTACTGAGATCCCAGGTGTCGAAAGAGTTCGTCTTTCCTATCTACAGCCAGCAGAGATGCGTCCAACGCTATTGCAGGCGATGATTGAGACAGAGAAAGTTGCTCCGTACTTTGATCTCTCCTTCCAGCACACAAGCCCAACCGTTCTTCGCAGAATGCGACGTTTCGGTGACTCCGAGAAATTCCTCCATCTGATTAACCAGATCAGAGCGCTATCTCCAGAAGCTGGAATCCGCTCTAACTTCATAGTTGGCTTTCCGGGGGAGACCCAAGAAGATTACGATGATTTAGCAAACTTTATCTCTGCTGCAAAGTTAGATGCTGTGGGCATCTTTGGCTACTCTGATGAAGATAATACTGAGGCTCTAGATTTATCAGATAAAGTCGAAGAAGACGTCATTAGAGAACGCGTCGAAGCGCTCTCTTCAATAGCCGACGAAATGGTTTCGACGCGTGCACAAGCGCGCATCGGTGAAAATGTTCGCGTCTTGATTGAAGATGAAGAGCTCCAAGAAGGTAGAGCGGCGCATCAAGGACCGGAAGTCGATGGCAGCACAACCTTTATCGGCACATCATTTAAGGTCGGCGAATATGTAGATGCGGTGATTGTTGACTCCATGGGAGCAGATCTGGTGGCTCAAGCGCTATGAGAGCTCCAAGTTTCATAACTCCAAATACATTAACCGTTACTCGAATCGCACTTATTCCTCTGGGTGTTTATGTGCTCTTTCTCGACGGTGGGGATAATCCAAAGTACCAAGTTTTGGCGTGGACTGTATTTTTCATTCTGGGACTCACAGATATTCTTGATGGTCGCTGGGCTCGCAATTCCAACCGCATCACAGCGCTGGGAACATTCCTTGATCCAGTAGCTGACAAAGCGCTGATTGGTTCTGCGATGATCTCACTTTCAATTCAAGGAAGATTTCCCTGGTGGATCACAATCTTGATTCTTTTTCGCGAAATTGGAATTACTCTCTTCAGGCTTATTGTCATCAAGGGTGGAGTAATCCCTGCAAGTAAAGGTGGAAAGCTCAAGACCTTGATGCAGAACTTTGGCGTCGGCTTCTTTATGCTCCCTTTCCCAAGTTGGCTTGAGTGGTTCCGAGTAGCTT
>CAZSEW010000055.1:0-5038 GCA_964606025.1 uncultured Candidatus Planktophila sp. | reverse complement strand
GCGGAATGGAGCGCTCACGCGCTGACTACATGGGAATGCTCGGAACAGTGATGAACTGTTTAGCACTTCAAGATTTTCTCGAGAAAGAGGGCGTTGACACTCGCGTCCAGACAGCAATCACTATGGGACAGGTTGCAGAACCATATGTTCCACGTCGTGCAATCCGCCACCTTGAAAAGGGTCGCGTAGTTATCTTCGGTGCAGGCGCCGGAATGCCATTCTTTACAACAGATACAGTTGCTGCACAGCGCGCACTAGAAATCGGTGCAGGCGCACTATTACTCGCAAAGTCGGGTGTCGATGGCGTCTATAACGCCGATCCTCGTAAGGATGCGAACGCAACAAAGTTCGACACAATTTCTTACGACGAAGTTCTCCAGAAGTCACTCGCTGTTGCAGATGCTGCAGCTTTTAGCCTCTGCCGCGAGAACCACCTACCAATCGTGGTCTTCGACTTAATGACAAATGGAAATATTGGCCGCGCAGTTCGTGGTGAAAAGATCGGAACTCTCGTTTCTTAAACGAGAGATAACTTAAGGTTTCTAAGGAGCAAAGACCATGGCAGATGTAAATAGCGCACTTCAAGAGGCGACCGAGAAGATGAATAAGGCTGTTGAAGTTGCTAAAGATGATTTCGGCGCAATCCGCACAGGTCGTGCGCATCCTGCGATGTTCAACAAGATCATGGTCGATTACTACGGCACATTCACATCCCTGTCACAGCTGGCAACGATTCAAGTTCCTGAGTCACGTATGGCAATCGTCTCTCCATTCGATAAGGGCGCAATGACCTCAATCGAAAAGGCGATTCGCGAGTCAGATCTAGGTGTCAATCCTGCAACTGATGGCGCGGTTATTCGTGTGAACTTTCCTCAGCTAACCGAGGAGCGCCGCAAGGATTACATCAAAGTCGCAAAGACAAAAGCTGAAGATTCAAAGATCTCAATGCGCAACATCCGTCGTGCCGCTAAGGAATTGATGGAGAAGCTCGAGAAGGATGGTGAGATCGGAAAAGATGATCTCAGCCGCGGTGAGAAGGAGTTAGAAAAGATCACGGCAGATCACGTGGCAAAGATTGATGAATTACTCAAGCATAAGGAGGCTGAACTTCTCGAAGTCTAAGGACTTAAAACGAGGTTCACTTACTGTGTCAGATCTACATTCGATCAACGAGGCGATCAATAAGCGCGCTGGTCGAAAACTGCTCCCATCAATTGGCGTTAGTGTCTTTCTAATTCTTCTAGTCTGGGTCTCACTTTCTACCTATCGAGTTATATTCGCTGGGCTAGTTACGACTGCAGTCGTTCTTGGAATCCGCGAACTCAATAAGGCCTTTAAGGCTGTAAGTATTGATATCCCACTCTGGTCACTGACCACTGCATCGATTGCACTCTGTGCTGCAACTTGGTTCGGGGGAGTCTCGGGGCTTACCGTTGCAACTGCAATTGCATTCCCATGTTTGCTAGTACTTTTACTTCCACGTGGAACAGAGAACTTTGTTCGCACCGCATCGGCATCAACTCTTGCGCTTATCTATCTTCCATTTCTTGCAGGTTTTCTTATTCTTCTAGCCCGCCCATATAACGGCCTTGAGCGAGTCATGACATTTGTAGTTCTAGTTGGCTGCAATGACACATTTGCTTATCTCACCGGAGTTCTCTTAGGAAAACACCCGCTGGCTCCAAAGATCAGCCCTAAGAAAACAATTGAAGGGCTATTAGGTTCCCTCGTATTCACAGTTATTGGTGGGTCTCTAGCTTTTCACTACATCATGGACTCCGATTGGTGGCTTGGTGCACTTGCTGGAATTCTCACAGTCTTTACTGCGACATCAGGAGATCTCATTGAATCCGCACTCAAGCGTGATGTTGCCATTAAAGATATGGGCAATCTCTTGCCAGGACATGGCGGCATCATGGATCGCCTAGATTCAGTACTTTTTGCAGCACCTGCTCTGTGGCTCGCACTCGAAGTTGTGCGTCGCGCACAGGATTCTGGTCTCCTATGACCACAGAGCGTCCAACTGAACTTAAATTAGTCTTTGACGAACCAGTCCAGAAGAAGAAAGCACCAAAACATTTAGCTGACTTCTCGCCTGCAGATCGCAAAGCATTCGCCAAAGAACTTGGCTTCCAACCATTTCGTGCAGCACAAGTTGCAACTCATTACTTCACACATCTATCTGACAATCCGGATGAATGGTCTGATATTCCGGCAGCAGAACGTCAATCAATTGCAAATGCATTAACTCCAAAAATGATTGAGCTTGTCACAACGCGCACAACAGACGGTGGCATGACCCGTAAGGATTTGTGGAAGCTCCATGACGGAGTTCTCGTTGAATCTGTCTTGATGCGCTACTCAGATCGAACAACAGTCTGTATCTCATCTCAAGCAGGATGCGGAATGAACTGCCCATTCTGCGCAACCGGTCAGGCAGGACTTACTCGAAACCTATCTGCTGCCGAAATCACCGATCAGATCGTTGCTGCTGCTCGCGCATGTGCCAATGGTGAAATGCCAGGTGGTCCAACACGCTTGTCAAATATTGTTTTCATGGGAATGGGCGAACCTCTCGCTAACTACAACGCAGTTGTTCGCACGCTTCACAACATCACTGATCCAAATCCAGATGGACTCGGAATCTCGGCTCGTTCAGTAGTCGTCTCAACAGTTGGCCTTGTCCCTGGAATCGAGAAGCTGATGGATGAAGGAATTAACTGCACCTTGGCTGTATCTCTTCACACACCAGATGATGAACTCCGCGATACCTTGGTTCCAATTAATAACCGATTTAACGTTCGCGAAGTTCTGGCTGCAGCCGATGCCTATGAGAAGAAGACTGGCCGTCGCTACTCAATTGAGTATGCGCTGATTCGCGATATCAACGATCAATCGTGGAGATCCGATCTATTGGGCCGATTGCTTAAAAACAGAAATGCCCATGTAAACCTCATTCCACTCAATCCGACCCCAGGTTCAAAGTGGACTGCATCACGCCGGGAGGACGAGTCAGAGTTTGTTCGAATCCTTGAGTCTTACGGCGTTCCTGTAACTGTCCGCGACACTCGTGGCCGTGAAATCGATGGTGCTTGCGGCCAGCTCGCCGCTAGTGAGAAAGAGAAGAAGTAACTATTATCGCGTTATGACATCAGCGATAGATTTGAAAGAAGCCGCAGCGGCATATCAAGCAGCAACTCAGTATTTTCTTAATCTCGCTCGCGCAGTGACTCCAGATTTATTGGATGTTCATGCAGAGAATGAATGGTCTGCACGCCAATGCATTCATCACATGGCAGATTCAGAGGCGCAATCTTATGCGCGCCTGCGTCGCTTGGTGGCAGAACCTGAAGGTTCAATTATTCAGGGCTATGACGAAGCTGCTTGGGCAAATGAAGCAAAACTTGCCTATGCAGATGGTCCTGTAGAGAATTCAATCGCTGTTTATGCAGCAGTACGTGCAAGCTCATTAGATTTGATTAAGCGACTTGAAGAGAGTGATCTCGAGAAGTTTGGCGAACACACTGAATCAGGCAAGTACACAATTGCACGATGGCTTGAGACATACACAAAGCATCCATACGATCATGGTGATCAGATGGTGCGCGCTACGAAGGGGCAGGCATAAGCATGAAGAAGTTACAGAATTTTATTAACGGTAAATCTGTCGATGGTGCATCGGGTGAGACAACAACCCTCATTAATCCTGCTACCGGCGAAGCTTTTGCGACTGCCCCAAAGTCGAATGCGACAGATGTAGACAAGGCGATGAAGGCAGCGAGCGACGCCTTTGTTGATTGGCGTGACTCCACACCTTCTGAGCGTCAGCGTGCATTGTTGAAGATTGCCGATGCGATTGAGGCTCGTGCAGATGAATTTGTAGCGATTGAATCTGAGAATTGTGGAAAGCCGGTGGGCCTTACTGCCTCTGAAGAAGTTCCTCCGATGGTCGATCAAATTCGCTTCTTTGCGGGTGCTGCTCGTAATTTAGAAGGTAAATCTGCGGGCGAATATATGCGCGGAATGACCTCTTTTATTCGCCGCGAACCCGTTGGCGTCTGCGCGCAGGTAACTCCGTGGAATTACCCAATGATGATGGCTGTCTGGAAGTGGGCACCAGCAATTGCTGCGGGAAATACAGTTGTACTGAAGCCAAGTGATACAACGCCTGCTTCGACAGTATTTATGGCTCAGATCATGAGCGAGTTTCTACCTGATGGCGTTATCAATGTGATTACTGGTGAGCGCGAGACAGGTGCGGCACTTGTTGATCACGCAACACCTGCAATGGTTTCGATTACCGGTTCTGTTCGTGCAGGCATGGAAGTTGCAGGTGCTGCAGCGAAATCACTGAAGCGAGTACACCTCGAACTCGGCGGCAAGGCACCTGTCGTTGTCTTTAACGACGCCGATCTTGCAGCTGCCGCAGAAGGAATTGCAATCGCAGGATTCTTCAATGCTGGCCAAGATTGCACAGCTGCTACCCGCGTTCTTGTGCAAGAGGGTGTCTATGACGAGATGGTGAAACTTCTTGCCGCGCAAGCCACCGATAGCATCGCAATGGGTATGCCACACGAGGATGTTCTTGTGGGCCCTGTAAACAATAAGAGTCAATTTGAACGCGTCAGTGGATTTATCTCTCGCACTCCTTCACATGCACGCATCGTTGCCGGGGGAGCGCCAACTAATAGGCCTGGCTACTTCATCTCGCCAACGGTCATCGCAGATCTCAAGCAGAGCGACGAATTGATTCAATCCGAAATCTTCGGACCAGTCATCACCATCCAGAAATTCAAAGATGAGGCAGAAGCGGTAGCGATGGCCAATGGCGTCGATTACGGCTTGGCATCATCGGTCTGGACCAAGGACCATGGCCGAGCGATGAGAATGGCAAAGGCCTTCGACTTCGGTTGCGTCTGGATCAATACTCATATCCCTCTTGTCGCTGAGATGCCTCACGGTGGATATAAGCGCAGCGGTTACGGCAAAGACCTCTCCAGCTATGGTTTCGAGGATTACACCCGAATCAAGCATGTGA
>CAZSEW010000054.1:0-5049 GCA_964606025.1 uncultured Candidatus Planktophila sp. | reverse complement strand
TTCGGATTAATAAATGGTTTCGGACTCCATTTTATTGGCGTACTTTCTCATGTGCTTCCAGCGCCGGTTGTTGCAGCTGTTCATCAGCGCGTACGTGCGTTGTCCAAAGATCTCATCCTTGCCTCTGAATCTGAAAAGTTATCTAAGCATTTAGCAAAACGTGCAAATAAAGGCATCGCGCTGAACATCAACGTATTGGGCGAGGCAGTACTTGGTGATCATGAAGCAGAACTTCGCTTCCAATCTATTCTCGAAATGATGCGTCGACCAGAAGTTAATTACATTTCTGTAAAGCTCTCGTCAATCGTTGCTCAATTAATTATTATCGACGTTGAAGGTTCGATTGATCGCGTCTCTGAAAAGATGCGAATTCTTTATCGTGAAGCTCAACAACATGGTGTATTTGTAAACCTTGATATGGAGGAGTATCGCGACCTCCCAATGACTGTCGCTGCATTTATGCGCGTTCTTGATGAGAGCGAATTCGAATCAATGAAGGCTGGAATTGTTCTGCAGGCATACCTTCCAGAGGCCCATCAATTCTTCGCTCAGTTAGTCGAGTGGTCTAAGGATCGCTATGAACGTGCAGGTGGTTCAATCAAGGTACGTCTTGTTAAAGGCGCAAACCTTGCAATGGAGCGAGCTGAAGCAGAACTACATGGCTGGAGCTCTGCCCCATATCGCTCTAAGTCTGATGTCGATGCATCTTATGTACGTCTCGTAGATGCAGCACTACGTCCTGAACATTCAAAGGCCGTTCGCATCGGCATCGCTTCACACAATCTCTTCCATATGACATGGGCGCTGGAAGTTGCAAAGACTCGCGGAGTTGTTGATCAAATTGATATTGAGATGCTTGAAGGAATGGCAAATGCAGAAGCTCTTGCTGTTACTCGCGCCGGTCAGCCTGTTCTGCTCTATGCGCCAGTTACTCGTAAAGATGACTTTGCAGCCGCGGTTGCATATTTGGTTCGCCGACTAGATGAGAACACATCAGATGAGAATTATTTAAAAGCAGCATTTGAAATCTCAAAGAATCCAGCTAAATTTAAAGAGCAGGAGATACGTTTCCGTAATTCGATTGCTGAGCGTCACTCCATAACAACTCAATCTCTGCGCCATGTCAACCATGCAATCTCTACAAATGGCGAGTTCGAAAATGAGCGAAATGCAGACCCAACTGAGCCTGGATTTATCAAGGATGTCACTAAGGCGATTAAGAAAGTCCGCGCAATTAAGGATCAAAAGATTCCTCTTGTCATCGGCGGAAAAGAGAAATTCACCAAAGAACAAGAAGAAGGAAGCGACCCTTCTGATAATGGAAAAGTTTGGTATCGCTACTCAGTTGGTTCAGCTCAGGATGTAGACACTGCAATTGCAACTGCGCTTGAGGCCCAAGAGAAATGGAGCGCTCTGACAATTGATGAGCGCAAAGAGATTTTTTTCAAGGCTGCCGAAATCATGCAGAAGGCGACGACTGAAACTATTGCTGTGATGTCACGTGATGCTGGAAAGACTGTTGCAGAGGCTGATCCAGAAGTTGCCGAAGCAATCGACTTTGCACGTTTCTATGCAATGACAGCTCAGAATTTTGGAGAATCAACACCACTTGGAACAATTCTTGTCGTTCCGCCTTGGAATTTCCCTTATGCAATTCCAATGGGTGGAGTCTGCGCAGCGTTAGCTGCTGGAAATACAGTCATTCTTAAGCCGGCGCCAGAGACTGTTGCTACGGCATGGGAGATTGTTTCCCATCTCTGGGAAGGTGGAGTTCCGAAGGAAGTTCTGCAGTTCTTACCAATGCGCGATGATGAGAATGGTAAGTATCTCGTCACTCACCCAGAGATTGATGGCGTAATCCTGACTGGTTCATTTGATACAGCATCTCTCTTTACATCTTGGCGCCCTGAGATTAATTTGATGGCAGAGACAAGCGGAAAAAATGCAGTTCTCATTTCTGCGTGTGCAGATATCGATGCTGCTGTGAAAGATTTAGTGCAATCAGCTTTTGGACATGCTGGACAGAAATGCTCTGCAGCATCAATTGCAATCGTTGATACCAATATCTATAACGATCCAGCTTTTACTCGTCAATTGAAAGATGCTGTCGAATCACTTCACGTTGGTGCAGGTTGGGATTTCTCTACAACGGTCGGCCCAATCATTCGCCCATCAGAGAACGCACTTACAAGAGCTTTGACTCAATTGGATAGCGGTGAGAGCTGGCTCGTGGAACCAATGCAGATTGATAAAGCAGGCTTGATGTGGAGACCTGGTGTAAAAATTGGAGTTAAGGCGGGCTCTTGGTCACATCGCAACGAGTGGTTCGGTCCGGTACTTGCAATTATTGAAGCGCCAGATTTCGATACTGCAATAACTTGGCAGAATGAGACAGATTTTGGTTTAACGGCCGGTATTCAATCACTCGATGAGAAAGAGTGTGAAGAGTGGATCAACCGCATTGAAGCAGGTAATCTCTATGTAAACCGTGGAATTACCGGTGCAATCGTTAACCGCCAACCATTCGGTGGTTGGAAGCGTTCTGCAGTTGGCCCTAATGCAAAAGCTGGTGGGTTGAATTATGTAAATACTCTTCGCAATTGGCCTCGTGTTACCAATTTAGAAGCAGCTATATATGGCGTCAATACCTGGTGGGCGAAGGTAGGTTCACAAGCTATTGATCGCTCTGGTTTAATTGTCGAGAAGAATTTCCAGCGCTACCGCCATTATTTGGCACCGATTGTTGTGGTTGTTGATGAATCAACTACGCAGGCAGAAAAATCTCTTATCCACCATATATCTGAGACAACAGGCGCAAGGGTAATTTTTACAACTGACCTAAGCGATGTGAATGAGAGTTACTCTCGCGTGCGCTGGCTCGCCTCAAGTAAGCCACCGATTTATTCAGAGATGCAGAAAGGTATTTCTGTAGATCACAGACCAATTGCTCAGCGCGGAGATATTGAAGCTCCTCGTTGGCTAATCGAACAATCTGTTGCAATTACCTATCACCGCTATGGAAATCCCAATGGTGGTCCGAAGCCCCATTGCTCTGGTTTGATGCGTAAGGGCTAGCGATGAATAGAGTCATTCTCGGCTTGAGTGCAGGAATACTCTCTTTGGCAATCAACCCAGCCTTTGCATCAGAAGAGCCCGTGGTAGTTATGTCACGAAATCTTTATCTCGGCTCCGATGTTGGTGTGGCACTTGAAAAAATTCCAAATCTTCCTGCGGCAGCACAATTTATGTGGAATCAGGTGAAGAAGACTAATTTTGCAGAGAGAAAGAAAATCTTGGCAAAGGAAATCCAATCGGAATCTCCAGATGTAATCGGTTTACAAGAAGCCACGGTTTGGTATTGCAAAGCCAATCCCTGGAGTAAGAAAGTAGAGGTTTACAACTTCACCTCTGAGTTACTTCAACAGCTTGACGGGAAATATGTAATCGCGAAGAAAGATGGGATATCCGCGCTGAATCCCGGTTACTCAATTGGGCCAATCCCCGTGCTGACAAAAGTTAGAGACCCAGAAACCTTTCAGCGCCTCTTTGGGCAGGACAGCGCATCATGTGGTTTTCAAATCGGAGATGCCCTAATTATAAAAAGTGAGCTGTTGCAATATGTAAACCGAGTTGGGAATTCCGAGTATGAAGATATTTATAAAGTTGTACCAACTCTCATGGAAATTCAACGGGGCTATACCTGGATGGATATCGTTCTTCAAGGCAGAAATGTTCGAGTTGTCTCTACTCATTTGGAATCGCTGTGGGATGAAAATGAAGTTCCCAAAGCAGCTATTCAAGCCAAACAGTTAGTCGATGATTTAAAGAAGACTCAATCCCCAATAATCGTAATTGGTGACTTTAACTCAGACCCACGAGATCCCCGACCCTCTAAAAGTATGAATCCAGGGGGACAACCCACTGAAAGTCATAAATGTCCTGCTGGTTCCTCTCTATGCAGCGCATACAAAGTAATGCGCGAGGCTGGATATGAGGATGCGGGCCCAGATTCCAGTGAGGCAATTTCATTTACCTGGGGCACTAATGCGTTACTTACTGGAGCTGATAACAAACGCGCAGAAGCTGCAATGGAAATGGGGAATGAGTTTGGGTTTACAGACCGACTGGATTACATATTCCTAAAAAATGGATTATCGGTGCTCACAAGTCGAGTGATTGGTACTACTCCTCCATATGGAAGTGATCATGCTGGAATCGTCGCTGAAATAAATCTCACTCGTTTGAATTCAATTATGAGCGACGAACTCGATTCCCATCAGCCATTTCCAATAACTTTCTGGAATTGGGTAGGCCTTGCGTTTTTAATCTTAATTCTTTGGAGACTGACTCGCAGAATTAAAAAGAGAAACTAATTAAGTCCCGCATTCGCACGATCGAGGTCCGCCTGAAAGTCAACCTCAACGGCAAAAAGATCTGAGATATCTACAGGCTCGAGCTCAATCCCGTTCTTCTCGATTGCAAGTTCTAGCCCACGCTCAAAGTAATCCTGATCTCCACATGCCTTCAATTGTTCGATCACTTTTGCCTTTTCGTGGGCAGAGATGAAGTTGATTCCAACTGCCTCACCCAGAGCGTTCTGAACTGTCTTGGATAGCTCCTTGATGAAACCCTTTTCATCAACTGTGTATTTAACTTCTTCCTCCGCTGTGGCAGATGTATTTACACATACAAATGATTTCTCAGATTCAATACGAGATGCAACACGTTCTAGAACTTTTGCATCAAATACGACATCGCCATTGAGCCAGAGAACGCCAGATTCCTGGCTTGCTGTCAAAGCCTTCAGTAAGCTCTTTGAAGTATTCGTCTGATCATAAATTTCGTTGTATACAAATGAAGCATTTGGATGCGCTTCAATAATCATTTCCAATTTAAAACCAACCACAACTGTGATTCGAGCTTTATCGCCAAATACTTGCGAGACATTCTCCATCTGCTGTTGCATGATTGATCGGCCATCAGATAAGACGGTAAGTGGCTTTGGCCATGGCTTTCCCAAACGAGTTCCCATGCCTGCTGCCAGAATTA
>CAZSEW010000053.1:0-5077 GCA_964606025.1 uncultured Candidatus Planktophila sp. | reverse complement strand
ATATTTCTATTCTTCACTATCTCGAGAAGAGTTTCTGTGACTCTACCCTTCTCGCCCATTGATCCATCTTCAGTGTAAATCTTCAGCGAATTTACTGAGCGCTTTCCTTCAAGAGGTGCATATATCTTTGAACCAACACTGGCACCAAGCAACATATCTACCTTGCAGTTTCGATTCTTAAGAACATCAGCGAGGCCAAAGAGTGGAGCAGATCCATAGCCCCCGCCGATAAGAAGTGCATTGATTGGTTCGGTTGGAATTCCGAAGGCAGTACCAAGGGGCGCGACAATATCGATATCGGTTCCTTCAGGCAGCGAACAGAGCCACTTAGAACCTGAACCATGGGGAGCAACAATCAGCTCCATCGTTCCGCCGTATTGGCTGCTATCTGTAGTGCGCGAGATTGCAAAGGCTCTGCGCAAGACCATGCGAGAGGATTCTCCACCCACTGAAATAGCAACAAAGTTTCCTGGGCGACAACTCTTTACTAGCTCACCAACGCTAATGAGAATCTGATGATAGGAACCCACGCGCTTATTGGAAAGAATCGTCGCCATCTGTTGCGCAGCGTTGCGGTTGATAGAACTCATTAGCGCTTCAACCATTCCTGAATTGCAGTAACGCCCATAACTCCACGTTGAAGTTCCTTAATTCCTTCAACAGCCGCACTAAAACCAGCTGTAGTGGTGATGATTGGAATTGATCTCTGAACGGATGCAGTACGAATTGCCCAGCCGTCAGCGCGAGTGCCTCGGCCTACTGGTGTGTTGATGACCAAGTCAATATCTCCGCTATTGAGCATCTCGACGATCGTCTTCTCACCTAGCGGTCCCGTCCCTTGTGAGTTCTTACGAACAACTACGGTGGCAATTCCATTCTCACCTAGGAACTTGGCAGTTCCATCTGTAGTCAAGACTCTAAATCCAAGTGCGATCAACTCGCGAGCTGGTGCCACTCCTGAAGCCTTATCTTTATCCGCAAGCGAGATGAATACAGTTCCGGATTTCGGAAGTGGACCAAAGGAACTAATCTGAGACTTTGCATAGGCTTCGCCGAAATTGTCAGCGATTCCCATAACTTCACCGGTAGATCGCATCTCAGGTCCTAATACGGCATCAACGCCGCGACCATCTACACGTCTAAATCGATTCCATGGAAGAACCGCTTCCTTAACACTTATGCCCTTTGCAATCGCATCGCCTGTTGCTGGAAGTAAACTTTCAGCTCTTAACGCTGCAATCGAAGTTCCAAGCGAAATTCGCGCTGCGGCCTTTGCCATTGGAACACCGGTTGCCTTGCTAACGAATGGAACTGTGCGAGAAGCACGAGGATTCGCCTCCAACACATAGAGGATGTTCTCAGCCATTGCGAACTGAATGTTTATAAGTCCACGAACGCCAACGCCCTGAGCAATCTTTAAAGTCGCCTCTCGAATTGCTCCCCGTTGACCTTCATTAATTGTCATTGCAGGGAGAACGCAGGCGCTATCGCCGGAGTGAATACCCGCCTCTTCAATATGTTCCATAATTCCGCCGAGAAGTAACTCTGTTCCGTCATACAAAGCATCAACATCCAGTTCAATCGCCGAGTCTAAGAATCTATCGACCAGTACTGGATGATCTGGGGTGATATCTGTTGCACGAGAAATAAACCCTGCAAGTGCTTGGTCGTCGTAAACGATCTCCATTCCGCGACCGCCAAGAACGAAGCTAGGTCGCACTAATACTGGATAACCAATACGTTGGGCAATTGATAGCGCTTCCATTTCTGAGGATGCCATTCCAAATTCAGGAGCGGTAAGGCCTTGTTCCTGCAAGACGGCTCCAAAGGCTCCGCGTTCTTCGGCCAAATTGATTGAATCTGGGCTCGTTCCAAGGATTGTTACTCCAGCAGCTTTGAGACCTGCAGCGAGTCCAAGTGGTGTCTGTCCACCCAGTTGAGTGATAACACCAAGTACAGGTCCTGCAAGAGTCTCAGCATGAACAACTTCGAGAACATCTTCTAAGGTGAGTGGCTCGAAGTACAAACGATCACTGGTGTCGTAATCAGTTGAGACCGTCTCTGGATTGCAGTTGATCATCACCGTTTCATATCCGGCTTCACGTAAGGTGAACGAGGCATGCACGCATGAATAATCGAACTCTATGCCTTGACCGATTCGGTTTGGACCACTGCCGAGAATTATCACTGCTGGTTTAGTTCGTGTGCGAACCTCTGTCTCTTCCTCATAGCTTGAGTAGTGATAAGGCGTAAAGGCTTCGAATTCAGCTGCACACGTGTCAACTGTCTTATAAACCGGTCGCACATTGAGGTGTTGGCGTACCTTTCGAACGTCTTCTTCGGCTAAACCACGAAGTCGTGCGATTTGAAGGTCTGAGAAGCCCATTGACTTTGCCGTATGCAAAATTTCTTCATTGAGCTCTCCAGGTTGGGCAATCAGTCGAGCGGTTTCATTGATCGATGCAATCTGCTGCAAGAACCAACGATCAATCTTTGTTGATGCATAAATCTCATCATTGGTAGCGCCAGCCCACATTGCAAGTTGAACCTGCTGCAATCGATACTCAGTAGGAATCTTCATAGATTCGAGCAGCGAAGCCTTCAGAGTTGGTGCGAATTCCTTCGGGAAGGAGAAAATCGCCTCCTTTCGCTCCAAGGAACGGAGAGCCTTCATCAAAGCCTCTGGGAATGAGCGACCTATAGCCATCGCCTCGCCAACGCTCTTCATTGTTGTAGTCAAGCGTGGATCTGCATCTTGGAACTTCTCAAAGGCAAAGCGCGGAGCCTTTACAACGATGTAGTCCAGAGTTGGTTCAAAGGATGCTGGCGTTACCTGTGTGATGTCGTTTTTAATCTCATCGAGTGTGTAACCAATCGCTAGCTTTGTAGCAATTTTTGCGATTGGAAAGCCGGTCGCCTTGGAAGCAAGTGCACTAGATCGAGATACACGAGGGTTCATTTCAATTACGATGATTCGGCCATTATCGGGATTCACTGCGAACTGGATGTTGCAGCCTCCCGTATCTACCCCAACTTCACGAATAATATCTATCGAGAGATTACGGAGCTTCTGGTATTCAACATCTGTCAAAGTTAGTGCAGGTGCAACAGTAATTGAATCGCCGGTGTGAACACCCATTGGATCGATATTCTCAATACTGCAAACTATTACGACGTTGTCGACTTTGTCTCGCATAACTTCGAGTTCATACTCTTTCCAGCCAATAATTGATTCTTCAATCAGTACTTCCGAAGTTGGACTATGTCGTAAGCCTGCTCCGGCAATTTGACGGAGAGTTGCTTCATCAAAAGCAATGCCTGAACCCAAGCCACCCATTGTGAATGATGGGCGAATTACACACGGGAAATTGAGCTCAGCAGCGGCTTGGAGAACTTCATCCATCGTATGGCAGATAATCGATTTAGCTGACTCTCCCCCAACTTTTTCAACAATTGCTCTGAAGAGTTCTCGATTTTCGCCTCGCTCGATCGCTGCAACATCTGCACCGATTAGCTTTACATTGTATTTATCAAGGGTGCCTGCCTCATACAGTCCGATAGCCGCATTGAGAGCAGTTTGCCCTCCCAAAGTTGCAAGCACTGCATCTGGTCTCTCTTTAGCAATTATCCGCTCAATGAATTCAGGAGTAATTGGTTCGATGTAAGTTGCATCCGCAAACTCTGGATCGGTCATGATTGTCGCGGGATTTGAGTTAACAAGAATTACTCTGATTCCTTCAGCGCGAAGTACGCGACAGGCTTGCGTTCCCGAGTAGTCAAATTCACATGCCTGGCCAATAACAATGGGACCAGAGCCAATTACGAGTACGCTCTTGATTGAAGTATCGCGGGCCATTAGTTAGCAACCGCCATTCGTGGATACCTCTGCATCATCGCGACAAATTGATCGAAGAGATACGAAGCATCATGTGGACCGGCCGCTGCTTCTGGGTGATACTGAACGCTAAAGGCGCCGCGTTCGAGAAGTTCGATACCTTCGACAACGCCATCATTAAGACAGAGATGAGTTACCTGTCCTGGTCCGAAGACAGTTGTGAATCCTGCATCGGTTGGTGCCTTCAATGCAAATCCATGATTGTGGGCAGTAATTTCTACTTTTCCATTTCGCTTATCGATGACAGGTTGATTGATGCCTCTGTGACCGAACTGCAATTTATATGTCTCGAAACCTAGCGCTCGTCCGAGAATCTGGTGGCCGAAGCAAATGCCAAAGACCGGAATCTCATCTCCTAGAATTTCGCGAACAAGATCAATCGTCTCTGTCATAGTGGCCGGATCTCCTGGACCATTGGAAAGGAAGACGCCATCTGGGTTTATAGCCTCAATCTCTGCCAACGTTGAGTTGTGCGGCATGACATGAACTTCTATTCCGCGCTCTGCCATCAGTCTTGGAGTCGCAGCTTTGATTCCGAGATCCAGAGCCGCGACTGTAAATCGCTTCTCTCCAAGAGCGGGTACCACGTAAGTCTTTGTAGTTGATACATCGTTAACAAGATTTGACCCTGACATCATTGGTTGCTTACGCACTTCTACGACCATCTCTTCGCGCGAGAGTTCTTCCCCGGAGAAAATTCCGACTCTCATCGCTCCGCGATCGCGCAGATGTCGAGTAATGGCTCGAGTATCAACACCTTGAATGCCGACAATTCCCTGTGCAATCAGTTCGGACTCAAGGTCGCCTTCACTGCGCCAATTACTGGTTATCGAGGAAGGGTTTCGAACGACGAAGCCTGCCACCCAATATTTCTTCGATTCGTTATCAAAGTTATTTACACCAGTGTTACCAATGTGAGGCGCGGTCATGACAACAACTTGCTTGTGATACGAAGGATCAGTCAGCGTCTCTTGGTAACCAGTCATTCCGGTTTGGAATACCGCTTCACCAAATGTCTTTCCTGTTGCTGCCCATGACTTTCCTTCAAATATGCGGCCATCATCGAGTACAAAGAAAGCTTTACTCATGACTGAACCGCCTTAAAGGTGAGTTTGCCGCCATAAATTGTCGCAGTGACCAATCCTTGCAGCTCCATTCCATGGAACGGAGTATTCCTGCTTC
>CAZSEW010000052.1:0-5095 GCA_964606025.1 uncultured Candidatus Planktophila sp. | reverse complement strand
GATGGTGGATTTGATCTGGTTATCTGCGGAACTGAATCAACTGATGCACGTATGAGTGTTGTACCGGCGATGATTAGCGCTCGCCTTGGGTGGGCGCAGCTGACATTCGCTTCAAAGGTAACTGTCGATCCAGCAGGAAAAGTTTCTATCACTCGCGTGACTGAAGCTGGCGTTGATGAGATCTCGGCAGATTTTCCTGCAGTCTTAAGTGTTGTTGAAAAGATTAATGAGCCTCGCTATCCATCCTTTAAGGGAATCATGGCTGCGAAGAAGAAGACAATCGAGCAGAAGGATTTAGCTGCAGTTGGTGTTGCAGCACAGAGCGCGTGGTCACAGGTTAATGAGGCAACTCCTCGCCCTGCACGCGCTGCCGGTGTGAAGGTCAATGATGAAGGCGATGGCGGTACCGCACTCGTAACATTCCTAGCAGAGAAGAAGTTGATATGAGCACAGTATTTATTCTCGCTGATTTTTCAGGCGATAAGGCAACTAAGACAACGGCAGAGCTTGCAACAGCAGGCGCTCGCATTGGTGCTGTAACTGCTGTCGTACTTGCGCCAACCGGTAAAGGTGCAGCACTAGCTGCAACTGTAAACCTTGGACCAATTCACTCTGTCATCGTTCTTGAATCAGATGACTTTGCATCCCACGGCGTTGCTGCATCTGCTGATGCACTTGCAAACTTGGTTAAGGAGAAGTCACCTGCTGCAGTACTTATTGCATCTCATGCATTCGGTAAGGAAGTTGCAGCTCGCGTCTCTATTCTCACAGATTCAGGAATCATCACAGATGCGATCGATGTTGCTGCAGATCTGACCGCGACCCAATCTGTATTTGGTGGATCGACAACCGTTAAGTCAAAGGTTTCACATGGCACATCCGTAATCACTGTGCGCCCCAATAGCGTTGAAGCAGATTTCACTGCATCAACTCCTGCAATTGAAAATGGCATAGCTGTTGTAAGTCTTGAAGCAAAGAAAGCAAAGGTTTCATCGTCACAGCCACCAGTTAAGGGTGGACGTCCAGAATTAACAGAGGCAAATATCGTTGTATCAGGCGGACGTGGAACAGATGGCAACTTTGCACCCGTTGAAACTTTTGCAGATTCATTGGGCGCAGCAGTCGGTGCATCTCGTGCTGCAACTGATGCAGGTTGGTATCCACATTCACATCAAGTTGGACAGACAGGAAAGACAGTAAGTCCGGCTCTCTACGTTGCATGCGGAATCTCTGGAGCAATCCAACATCGCGCAGGTATGCAGACTTCAAAGACAATCGTTGTCGTCAATAAAGATCCGGAAGCGCCTATCTTTGATATCGCAGATTTCGGCGTTGTAGGCGACCTCTTCAACGTATTGCCGAAGGCTACTGAGGGCGTTCTCGCCAAGAAAGGCTAATTCGCCTTCACGAACTAGACTGCTCCTATGAGCGTCTATCTCGACCATGCGGCAACTACGCCGATGTTCGATGCTGCAATCGAGGCAATGAACTCTTCTCTACGTAAATTGGGTAATCCATCTTCGCTACACACTGAAGGTCGCTCGACTCGTAAAGATGTAGAAGATGCTCGCGAAAGTATTGCTAGGGCGATTGGCTGCCAAGCAAGTGAAGTGATTTTCACAGGATCTGGCACTGAAGCAAATAACGCTGCGATTAAAGGGCTCTTCTGGCACTCCGATAAGAAAGTCATTCTGATTTCAAGTATCGAACATCATGCAGTCTTAGATCCTGCTCATTGGCTAGCAGAGCATGAAGGCGCAGAGATTATTGAAATTCCTGTTTCCGCTTCAGGTGTCATCGATTTAGATTTCATGAAGAAGGTTGTGGCCGAACGCGCTTCAGAGATTGCTCTGATTTCTGTGATGCATAGCAATAATGAAACTGGCGTTATTCAGCCGATTGCAGATGTCGTAAAGATTGCAGGCGATATTCCTGTTCATTGTGATGCAGTGCAGAGCTTTACCAAGGTGCCCCTTTCATTCTCAGAGCTCGGTCTCTTTGCTATGACAATTAGCGGACATAAAGTTGGTGGACCACTTGGCATTGGTGCGCTGATTTTGCGTCGTGCAGTTGAGATTCCACCTTTGCTTCATGGCGGGGGACAAGAGCGAGATATTCGAAGCGGCACACTGAATGCGCCATCGATTGTCGCCCTTGCTGCAGCCGTAAAGGCAGATCTTTATGATGCGAAGAAGATTGAAGCCCTGCGAGATTCATTCGAAACAGGTGTCACCGCACTTCGCCCCGATGCTGTGATTAATGGGAAAGGTGCACCACGTCTTCCTGGAATTTCAAATATAACCTTTCCGGGAACTCAGAGCGATTCACTTCTCTTGCTCATGGATTCAGAGAAAGTTTCATGTTCAACAGGCGCTGCATGCACTGCAGGTGTTCATCGTCCAAGCCACGTTTTGATGGCGATGGGTCTTACTGATGTCGTTTCTCAATCATCACTTCGCTTCTCATTCGGATCAACTAATACCCAAGATGATGTCGCTTATGCGCTCTCAGTGTTGCCAACTGTTATTGAACGTGGACTCGCTGCAAACGCTGTAGGTAGAAAATGAAGATTATTGCCGCCATGAGCGGAGGAGTTGATTCTGCAGTTGCTGCAGCACGCGCAGTTGAGGCGGGCCACGAAGTCATTGGCGTTCACCTTGCGCTCTCATCCAACCCGCAGAAGTACCGCAGTGGTGCACGTGGTTGCTGCACCATCGAAGATTCACATGATGCAAGGCGGGCCGCAGATGTCATCGGCATTCCTTTCTATATCTGGGATATGGCAGATGAATTCCATGAAGGTGTTGTAGAAAACTTTATGAGCGAATATGCAGCAGGGCGTACTCCCAATCCATGTTTGCGTTGTAACGAGAAGATTAAATTTGCTGCAGTTCTTGATCGTGCAAAAGCCATGGGATTCGATGGTGTAGTCACTGGTCACTATGCACGTACTCAAGAAACACCAGAAGGTCGGACGCTCCATCGTGCAATTGATCCACTGAAGGATCAGTCCTATGTTCTGGCTGTTCTCAATCGCGAACAAATCAATGGTGCGATATTTCCATTGGGCGATACAGAGAAAGTTGATATTCGCAAAGAGGCTGAAGCTCGCGGATTAGCTGTTGCGCAGAAGCCTGATAGCCACGATATTTGTTTTGTTCCTTCAGGTGACAATGCAGGATGGCTGCGCGATCGCTTGGGCAGTGAAGTTGGTCCGATTGTTGATCAAGAAGGCACCAAGATTGGCGAACACAAGGGTGCATATACCTACACAATCGGGCAGCGAAAAGGTTTAGGACTAACGGTTCCAACCGCAGATGGTTCTCCACGATTTGTTCTCAAGATTGAGCCTGTAACAAATACCGTTGTCGTAGGTGCGAGAGAAGATCTCGCTGTGACTTCGATGCGCGGTGAAAATCCGATCTTCTGCGGCCCTGAAATTGGCGCAGCACCTCTTCGTGGCTTTGTTCAGGTACGTGCACATGGCGCGGCACTGGATTGCACTTACTATCTTGATAACGGGCAGCTTGTAGCCGAACTCGATTCACCTTTGCTTGGCCTAGCTACTGGGCAAGCGATGGTCATCTATGACGGCGATCGTGTTGTTGGTTCGGCGACTATCTGCGAGACAGCATGACAAACCAAGCGCGTCACAGAATTACCGAACTCACCAATGAGATTCGTGAACACCAATTTAAATATTATGTTTTAGATGCACCCACTATTACAGATGCTCAATTCGATAAGCTCCTAAAGGAGCTACAGGCGCTAGAGGCAAAGCACCCAGAACTTCTCGAACCAGATTCACCTTCACTTGGCGTCGGCGGGGGATTTGCAACGACATTTGATCAACATGACCACATCGAGAAGATGATGAGCCTCGATAACGTCTTTGATGAAGATGAGCTCAATGCCTGGTTTGATCGAGTCGAAAAGGATTCACCATCACCTGAGTATCTCTGCGAACTTAAAGTCGATGGCCTTGCTATTAATCTCCTATACGAGAACGGTCAATTGGTTCGCGCTCTGACCCGCGGCAATGGCACAACCGGCGAAGATGTCACTCTCAACGTAAAGACAATTAAGGGACTCACTCATACATTAAAGGGTGAGAAAATTCCTTCACGCATTGAAGTTCGCGGAGAAGTCTTCTTGCCCGTCGATGCCTTTAATCAACTCAATGAAGAACTAGAGGAAGCCGGTAAGCCACTCTTTGCCAATCCTCGCAATTGCGCGGCAGGTTCACTTCGACAGAAGGATCCGCGAGTAACAGCAACGCGCGCACTGGATGTTGTTGTGCATGGCGTCGGAGCAAACGAAGGCGCATCCTTTGTTTCGCAATCAGATGCCTATAAGCAGCTGAAAGCTCTGGGATTACCCACATCGAATCGATTTAAAGTCTGCAAGAGTCGCAAAGAAGTTCTAGCCTTCATTGAAAATTACAATATCCATCGTCACGATGTTGAGCACGAGATTGATGGCGTTGTGATCAAGGTTGATGATATTTCCGAGCAGAAGAAGTTGGGTTTTACATCTCGTGCACCCAAGTGGGCAATTGCTTATAAGTACCCACCCGAAGAGGTAACGACAAAGCTTCTAGACATTAAAGTGAGTGTTGGACGTACAGGGCGCGTTACGCCCTTTGCATTTATGGAGCCGGTCAAAGTTGCAGGTTCAACTGTTACCAATGCAACCTTGCATAACCAGGAAGAGATTGAACGTAAGGGCGTCTTAATCGGAGACACAGTCATTATTCGTAAAGCAGGCGATGTCATCCCTGAAGTACTGGGACCAGTTCTTGATAAGCGCACCGGTAAGGAGAAGGCATTTGTCATGCCAACCCATTGCCCAGAATGTGCAACAGAGTTACGTGCAATCACTGAAGGCGATGTTGATATTCGCTGCCCTAATACCCGAAGTTGTCCCGCGCAGCTTCGTGAACGTATTTACTACATCGGCTCTCGCGCAGCCCTCGATATCGATGTGCTGGGTTATGAAGCAGCAGTTGCTTTACTTGCCGACAAGATCATCGTCGATGAAGCAGATATCTTCTCGCTCACCGAAGAGAAGTTAATGAAGTCATCTTTCTTTACAA
>CAZSEW010000051.1:0-5100 GCA_964606025.1 uncultured Candidatus Planktophila sp. | reverse complement strand
GATGCTCGGTAATGAGTTGCAGGTGCAATCGCATTGAGTCTCTCGTGAAGCTTTTGATCTTCCGTCACGATAATTGCACATTTAAGCCCTGCGATATTCCATCCCTTGCTTGCTGCTGTAATTGTGATTCCGACCTGACGCGCATGATCTGAAAGTGTTAAAAATGGAATGAATTTACTTTCCTCATATGTCAAAGGTGCATGAATCTCATCGCTAAGGACAATGACTCCGTACTTGTGCGCTAGCTCTGCAAATCGAGAAAGTTCTTCGCGCGAAAACATTCTGCCAAGTGGATTATGTGGATTGCACAACAGATGGGCTTTAATGCCCGATGCATATGCTTTCTCGATACCTTCCCAATCCAAAGCCCAGAAACTGCCTTCCGTCTCGTGGTCTTGGTGAATAAAGGGGACATCAACATCTACTAGGTGAGTCTCGGTAATCCAGGTCCAAAAATTTGGATAGACAGGTGAATTGATAAGTATCTTGTCGCCGGGTTGAGTAATTACGCGTAAGACTTCTACGACTCCCACCCCAACATCTGCTGCGATGCGCACTTGGTTTGGATCTGACTTCCAACCCCAGCGTTGTGTAGCAAATGTAGAAAATGCCTTGCCCATCTCAGGAATTGCTCCTAAATAACCCAAGTCAGATTTATCAATCATTCCGCGCAAGGTATTGCGAATGGGTTCTGCAACAGGAAAATCCATCTCAGCTACAGGTAAGGGAAGAACATCGGCGGGAAATGCACGCCACTTTTCACTGCGGTGAGTACGTAACTCAGAGAGCTCATGTGCACGCAACTGCATCAATTCTTTCTCGCTCATGGACGAAGTATTGCATTTTGCCTACTCTTTATCTATGACCGAACTAATCCCCTCGGCTGCCATGCGAAAAATTACTCGGGAAATCTCTGCTCGAGATAAGAGACTGGCAAAAATTATCGAGAGCCACCCTTTGTGCACTATTGGTCGAAACCCTAAACCAGTTACACACTTTGAAGCCCTCGTCGAGTCAGTTATCTCCCAGCAATTGGCAGTTAAAGCGGCAGAGACCATTTTTTTACGGGTAAAAACTTTGGCTGGCGGAAAGATTGTTCCATCCAAGATTGCCGCTATCTCTGAGTCAGATATGCGTGCTGCAGGAGTATCAGGTGCAAAGTACAAATCGATTAATGGTCTTGCGGAAGCTGCAATCACCAAGAAGATAAAAGTAAATAAGCTCCATGAGATTGAAGATGACGATGTTATCTTTGATCAACTTACAAGTCTCTGGGGAATCGGCCCCTGGACGGTAGATATGTTCATGATGTTTCAGCTTGGACGATTAGATATCTGGCCAACTGGCGATCTTGGTGTACGCCGTGGCTGGGAGAAAATTTATGCACTAAAAAATGAAATTACTCCCGCCGAGCTCGAGAAGAAAGGCGCTAAATTCTCACCCTACAGAAGCGTCGTTGCTTGGTATTGCTGGAGAGCTCTTAATTAGTTAGCGCCGGGAAGTTAATCCCAGTACTCGAGTGACAGTCATAGCCATTTGGATTCTTCTCTAAATATCTCTGGTGATACTCCTCGGCGAGAAAATACTCAACACCTTCGCTGCTCTTTATCTCGGTAACGATTTGACCAATACCGGCACGAGTAAGCGCGGCCTGATATACATCGCGAGTGATTTCTGCTTGCAGCATTTGTGCCTCTGTTGTGGTGAAGATTGCACTTCGATATTGAGTTCCAATATCGCCACCTTGTCTGTTGAGCGAAGTTGGGTCATGCATCACCCAGAATTCTTCAAGCAAGCGTCTGTATGAGATCTTCGTTGGATCGAAGGTAACCGCAACCATCTCTGCATGACCGGTTACTCCAGTGCACACCTGTTCATAAGATGGGTTTGGTCGTACGCCACCCATATATCCAACGCTCGTTGTTATTACTCCAGGCAAATTCCAGAAGCGGCGTTCAGCTCCCCAAAAACATCCCGTTGCAAAATATGCGATCTCTGTTGTACTCATAGTCATATAACCTACCCTTGTACCTGCGCCCCCGTAGCTCAGGGGATAGAGCACTGCCCTCCGGAGGCAGGTGCACAGGTTCGATTCCTGTCGGGGGCACTCATCTAAGAAATGATTTTCCTACTATTTCATCGAATAGGGATGTAAATCACCCTCAACTTCGAAATCTTTCTCTCTACCTTCTTGTTTATCTATCTACGAACAGGGAGAATTAGCATCTTGCGCGCCGGTCGTGCACAAATTGTTAAAGTGAATTGGGGGGTGAGCCATGGACTGGAGACATCAATCTGCATGTCGCGAAGAAGATCCAGAGCTCTTCTTCCCTGTAGGAAATACCGGACCTGCCATCTCTCAGATCGAAGAGGCGAAGAAGGTCTGTAATCGATGCATCGTCAAGGATGCCTGCCTTGCTTGGGCACTTGAATCAGGACAGGACGCTGGTGTTTGGGGCGGTCTATCAGAGGATGAGCGTCGTGCACTAAAGCGTCGCGCGGCACGTAATCGTGCGCGATTGATGGATAACTCAAACTCTTAGCGAGAATGTAGTTTTCTTCTTTTACTTGTTTATTCTCTTTTGGCAGCGCGGACAGAAATGTGACGAACGTGCGCCAAAGGTAATTCTCCGGATAGCTGAACCGCAACGAGGACATGGTTCATCCTCCTGTCCATACACTGCAAGTGATTGCTCAAAGAATCCTGACTCCCCATTCACATTGATATAGAGATCATCAAAAGATGTTCCACCTTGATTGATGGCCTCCTGCATCACCTCGGTGGCAGATTCGATAATGGATGTTACTTTCTTGGGCGTTAATTCAGAGGTCAGTGTTTCTGGATGGGTTTTGGAGCGCCAAAGGGTTTCATCAGCATAGATGTTTCCAACGCCAGAGATAATCTCTTGATTGAGCAATGCAGTCTTAATCTTGATGTTTCGTTTGAGGTAATTAGAAATTGCTGCATCTTTGTTGAAGAGTGGGTCAAATGGATCGGGGGCTATATGTTGGGCAGATGCTGGGACCCCATTAGTGATTTGCTCGATAGAGAGCCAACCAAAAGTACGCTGATCATTAAAGATGAGTTCTTGAGTGCGAAGATTCTTCTTCAACCTAAATTGGGCTCGGACATGTTTGGCGCGAGGGCGATGGCTCTGGTGGATTAAAAACTGTCCACTCATACCCAAGTGGGCGACTAAAACATAAGGACGGTTTAATGTGAGCCAGAGAAATTTTCCACGGCGATTAGTACCGGTTATTTTCGCGCCGACCAGCGAACTAAGTGGGGCGATCGATTCAGCCTTCAGCACGCGAGGATGAAGATCTAATGACTCTGTTATTCGATATCCAGTGACTAGGTGTTCAAGACCTCTGCGTACTGTCTCTACCTCTGGGAGTTCCGGCACTTACTTTCCCAACTTAGACGCTCGGGAACTTGAGAATTGCTTTAGTTTCTTTTGTATCAGAGACCAATGAGAGCGTTCCTCTTAATTCATTCTCAGTCAAAGTTCGAACAATCTGTAACCCTAAGTTCGGAGATGTTGCTATATCGAAACCATCTGGAAGTCCAACTCCATCATCAGAAATTGTGACCTGCAATTCGCTAGCGGTTGTAGCAACGTGAATTCCAAGGGCTGAACCGGTCTCGGCCAATCCATGTTCAAGAGCGTTGTGAATCAATTCTGTAATTACTAAGGCAAGCGGTGTTGCAATACGTGGTTCAAGTGACCCAAGTGCACCTGTTCGCTCAATGTGAAGCTCGCTCATTCGTGGACTCAGCTCGAGAGCATGTGAAACTAGGCTGTCTAAGACCTGGTCAAAATCAACTGATGCATCGGGACTATTTGAAAGAGTCTCGTGTACCAAGGCTATTGATGCAATTCTGCGAACGGCCTCGTTGAGAGCAGCAGAGGCACCAGGGTCATCGATGCGTCGAGCCTGCAACCTAAGCAAGGCAGATACTGTCTGAAGGTTGTTCTTTACGCGGTGGTGAACTTCTCGGATGGTTGCATCTTTCGTAATAAGTTCACGTTCACGTCTACGGAGTTCGGTAACGTTACTGAGCAAGACGATTGCACCAATTCGATCTTCACTCTGCAGCAGTGGAAGCACAGTAAATGAGATTGTTCCGCCTTGATTCTCAATCTCTACGCGCTTCAGAGCTTTGCCAGATAATCCCCCAGAGATACTTTCCTCTTGCGCATCTGGACTTTGGCGTGCAAGAGACTTTGCTACCTCACCGAGATTATGTCCTTCTACTTCACTAATCCAGCCAAGTCGGCTAAATGCAGAACGTGCATTGGGGCTTGCATACGAGACAACACCATTTACATCGAGTCGAATCAATCCATCTCCAACGCGAGGAGCTGGATCAAAGAGCGTTCCAGCATCGGCAAATGGAAATGTTCCTTCAGAGACCATTCGATACAAGTTATGGGCAATCTCGCGATAGTTAAGTTCGAGGCGACTTGGTTGGCGCATTAATTCAGAGTTGCGGTGTCGAGAGATGACACCGACAACATGGTTATCAACCATAACGGGAATGGTCTCTTCCTTCACCATGTATTCACCCAGTGGTTCTGGTTGCGTATCGCGGACAATCTCAGCTGTTGAAAGCGCTTGATCGATATTGGGGCGAGAACCGTAGGCAATCTCATCGCCAATGAGGTCGAGTGGAAAGAGAGTTGCAGCTGTAGTTGGGCGTATATGAGCGACTGCTACATATCCAGTCGGCCAACTCTTGAAATCTTTTCGAAGCGGAACCCACAAGATTAGATCTGCAAAAGAGAGATCTGAGAGCATCTGCCAATCTGCAATCAACTCTCGCAGACGGTGAATCTGTTTATCATCGAGCGGACTACGGCCGCGGAGAAACTCTTCAATAGCAGGCACGATGGATCCTTAAGCTAGCCATGCCGAAATATTATTTGCAATCTCTTGCGTTGCAAACCACGTTAGCTCTTCCCCGTCTTCGGAGACCTCAAAGCAACATTCGAGATGCTCCCACTTCAGTGGTCCACTGAGCGAGATAGACATTTCATGGGTTTCGCTGATGATTGCATCTGGGACTTCGAAGGCTAAGACACATGCAGAACCGGT
>CAZSEW010000050.1:0-5239 GCA_964606025.1 uncultured Candidatus Planktophila sp. | reverse complement strand
TCGCGAAGTGAACGCATCACTGTTGGGCGCATACGCGCAGCTGAACGAGCTTCTGGACGCACAATTAAATCTACATAACGCATGCGTACACGAGTCTCTTCAGACATCGGCTTGTGATCATTTGGAAGTGGGCGTAAAGATTTTGAAGCAAGCGCCCATGTTGTTGCCAGAATTGAAAGTTCTCCGCGCTTTGATGTGATGATCTCGCCTGTTACAGAGACCATGTCACCTAAATCAATATCTGACTTCCACGCATCTAATTGTTCTTGCCCGACTTTGTCGAGTGAGAGCATCGCTTGAAGTTCTGTTCCATCACCTTCGCGAAGAGTTGCAAAGCAGAGCTTTCCGGTATCGCGCTTAAAGATGATGCGACCTGTAAGACTTTCAGTATCTCCAGTTGCTACATCTGCTTCGAGGCCGGTGTACTTCTGTCGCACATCTTGAAGTGACTTAGTGCGTGGCACAGATACTGGATATGGCTCGATTCCACGCTCAAGAAGGCTGGCGCGCTTCTCGCGACGAATCCGAAGTTGCTCGGGTAGATCGTCTTGCGCGGGCGTCAGGTTCTCAGAAGTCATAGTGCGCAGAGTCTACCCTCGCCCCGAAGGTCGCGGTTATCAGTTAAGAGATGTTCTTCTCGTGAATTAGTCGTAGTCCGATAAGAGTCAGATCTGGCTCGTGCTCATCAATAGTTTCAGCAACACCAAGGATTAGCGGGGCTAATCCGCCAGTAGCAATCACTGTTGGGCGTTCTTTATAGCTATCGGCAAGCTCATCTGTGATTCGCTCAACGAGCCCATCAACTTGTCCTGCAAATCCAAAGATAGTTCCGGATTGCAGCGCTTCTACTGTGTTCTTTCCAATGACATTCTTGGGGCGAATTAATTCAACTTTACGTAGCTGCGCAGCACGTGATGCAAGAGCATCAACTGAGATTTCAATTCCGGGTGCAAGCGCTCCCCCAAGAAATTCTCCCTTAGGAGAAACAACATCGAGATTTGTCGATGTTCCGAAATCGACAACGATTGCTGGGCCACCGAAGAGTGTGTGAGCAGCAAGAGTATTTACGATGCGATCGGCGCCAATCTCTTTTGGATTATCCACTAGTAACTGCACACCAGTCTTTGTGCCTGGTTCAACGATTGTTACTGGAATATCGTGGAAGTAAGAGTCAATCATTGTTCTAAGTTCGCGAAGAGTTGCCGGCACTGTTGAACAGATTGAAAGTCCCGTGACTTTATAACCGGCTACGAGAGCGCTAAATTGAAGCCAGAGCTCATCGGCCGTTGTGCGAGGGTCTGTCTTTACTCGCCACGATTTGATGAGAGCATCTTTTTCGAAGATTCCCAGAACTGTATTTGTATTTCCTACATCGACTGTTAATAACATCTTTACTCCGCTCTCAAATCTAGCCCGATATCTAAAACTGGTGCGCTGTGGGTAAGTGCGCCAATTGCCAAGTAATCAACACCTGTCTGCGCAAATTCGTTTGCACTCTCTAAAGAGATTCCACCCGATGCTTCCAATTTGCACTGGCCAGCAACAACTTCAACCGCTTTGCGGCAGAGAGCGGGGTTCATATTGTCGAGAAGAATGAGATCTGGCTTAAGCGGAAGAACCTCTGCCAGCTGTTCAAGGTTATCTACCTCGATTTCAATTTCTGCTGCTGGGAATTGTGCGCGAACGCGGGAGAATGCCTCTGCCACTCCGCCAGCTGCAGCAATGTGATTATCTTTAATCAGAGCAGCATCGCTGAGAGACATTCGGTGATTTGTTCCACCGCCCATACGCACTGCGTACTTTTCTAATACGCGCATACCTGGCGTTGTTTTGCGGGTATCGCGAATCTTGCACGAAGTTCCAGCAACAGCTTTAACCCAGGTGCTTGTCAGCGTTGCAATCCCACCAAGATGTCCAAGAAAATTAAGTGCAGTTCTTTCTGCAAGCAAGATTGCTCGGGTATCTCCACGAACGCTCATCAGGACTTTTCCTGCAGGTACAGCATCACCATCTTGCACAAAGATCGAGATATCTTTTAAACCAACTTCTTCCAGAACTGCACGTGCCATATCAATACCAGCGATAACGCCGTCACGACGGGCTACAAAGTCTGCAATGACGCGTTCTGCGCCAGAGACGGTGGCAACGGATGTAATGTCCTCGCCGCCATCAAGATCTTCGGCTAGCGCACGCTTAATAAGGTCGCGATCAATCATGAACTTTCCACTTCCTGATATCCACTTGTCCAGTAACCAGTTTGATCTAGCTGCTGAACAATTCTCTTTCTCCACTGATCACTTGTCTCAGGGAAATCCTCACGCCAATGTGAACCACGAGTCTCTTGGCGAATAAGCGCTGCTTTCAGAATTGCTTGCGCTAATTGGAATAAGTTTGTTGTTTCCCAGGCTTCAACGCATGGTTGAGTGCTTGTTCTATCTTCAATGCGAGTTAAATCTGAGCTTGTCTTGAGAAGTGAATCAGATGATCGCAATACACCTGCACCGCGACTCATGCTGATCTGAATATCGTGACGCACGTTTGGATCAAGCAAGATTGCTTTCGAAACATTGTCGACTGGCTCTGTAAATTCTGGAAGGTTCGCTGCGATATCTGCTGCGATTCTGGCGCTAAAGACGAGGCCTTCGAGAAGTGAGTTGGAAGCAAGACGGTTAGCACCGTGCACTCCGGAGCATGCAGTTTCGCCACATGCATAGAGGCCTTTCACACTTGTTCTTCCATTGAGATCCACGCGCACGCCGCCAGATGCGTAATGTGAAGCAGGGGCAACAGGAATCAACTGTGTGAGTGGATCTATTCCATGGCTCTTACAGGATGCGTAAATAGTTGGGAAGCGGCTTTCAAATCCTTCAATATGGCGAACATCGAGCCAGACGTGGCCGGTCTTGCTCTTATTCATCACGCGCATTATTGATATGGCAACAACATCACGTGGAGCAAGTTCTGCAAGTGGATGGATATCTTGCATAAAACGATTGCCATCATCGTCTAATAAATATGCACCTTCACCACGGACAGCTTCACTGATCAGAGGCTGCTGACCTTCTGAGTTATTTCCTAACCAGAGAACTGTTGGATGGAATTGAATGAATTCAACGTCGGCTACCTTTGCTCCAGCGCGCAGAGCAAGTGCAACGCCATCTCCTGTAGATACAGAGGGGTTAGTAGTTTGAGCGAACACTTGACCAAGTCCTCCGGTTGCTAGAACAACTGCCTTCGCTATTCCGCGACCTACTCCATCGCGACTACCAGCACCGATAACGTGAAGCGTTACTCCGCAGACTTCACCGATATCGTTCTTGAGCGCATCAAGTACAAGTGCGTTTTCAACTACTTCAATTTCAGGGTCATTCTGAACTGCTGCAAGTAGTGCGCGAGATACTTCAGCTCCTGTTGCATCCCCACCTGCGTGAATAATTCGATTACGCAGGTGTCCGCCTTCACGAGTCAGCGCAATTTCGCCACTTGCTTCTTTATCAAAGATTGCACCGCGTTCAATTAATTTACGAACAGCTTCGGGGCCTTCGGTAACGAGAACGCGAACTGCCTGAACATCACAGAGACCTGCACCGGCGACCAAAGTATCTTTGAGGTGATCTTCGGGTGAATCGCCATCACCAAGTGCTGCAGCGATTCCGCCTTGCGCCCACTTAGTTGAACCTTCATCGACGCTCGCCTTTGTAACGAGGAGAACGGATAATCCAAATGTTCTGCACTGCAGGGCGGTAGTTAGTCCTGCAATTCCTGAACCAACAACGATGACATCAGCTGTGGCGGTCCAGCCCGGAGCAGGCGCTAACAACTTCATGCGCTGATCTCCATCTGCATATTGTCGAGCAAACGAACCCCATTAATCCAGCCAGCGACAATTGCACGCACATTCTTGGACTCATCGCCGGCAGGCAAGAAGCTCTCTTCATCAATAAAAGTTGCGTAATCGAGCTCAAAGAGCGGTTCACTCTTCAGAATATCCTGGAGTTCACTCTCACACTTTGCCGTTGATAGCGCCTTGAAGATGATCGGCGCAGCAGCGCGGCCTTCAGGTGAGAGGCGCACATTACGAGATGACATTGCAAGACCATCTTTCTCGCGAACGATTGGCCCTCTGATGATCTCAACATCTCCTGCAATTGCTTCAACTAATTTCAACTGCTGAAAATCCTTCTCACCAAATACTGCAGAGGCAGGCTTCACAAGTTGAAATAGACGATTAACAACTGTGACGACTCCATCAAAGTGGCCTGGGCGTGATGCTCCTTCGAAGAGATCACCAATTGCTCCTGCCTTTAGAGACTCGTAGCCCTTGGGATAAATCTCATCGTGCGTTGGAAACCAGAGATGAGTAACGCCAAATCTTTTCGCTAATTCGATATCTGCATCCGGCGTCTTTGGATACTTCAACAAATCATCTGGGTTCTCAAATTGCAACGGGTTAATAAAAATACTTGCAACAACGGCTTCACTTGATTTCGATGCAAGGGTAAAGAGTGAGCCATGTCCTGCGTGAAGCGCCCCCATCGTCGGAACAAATGCGCAGCCTGAAGGAAGCTCTTGAGCGCTATGTACTACTTTCATGGCTCCAGTCCTTTCAGGTACCGGGCAGGCAGTGCATCAAGTCTAAAGCGTTATTGCAATTGCTCCAAAAGTTCAGAGATTTTTCCGTGTGTAAGGAGAATTGCATCTGGCTCAATCTCAAACCAAGGTTCTAGAACAAATCTTCTCTCATGAGCGCGTGGATGTGGCAGCTCTAACTCTTGCGCGCTACTCAAAATCGTTCCATATTGGATGAGATCTAAATCAATTGTCCGCGGTCCCCATCGCTCAATTCGTTCGCGACCAAGCGTCTTTTCAATTCCATGAAGCAGGGCAAGTAGATCTGCTGCAGGAAGATCGCTCTCGGCGATACATATTGCATTTAGATAATTAGGTTGTTCAGGTCCACCAACTGGTTCGGTTGTGTAGATAGAAGAAAGCGCAATGACATCAATGGCTTCACGCAACATCGCGATTGCCAGCTGCATCTGTTCTTGCGGATTACCAATATTTGCACCGAGTGAGATAACTGCCTTCATCGAGTGATTGTCACCGAGATATCAGCAACTTGGGCAGATACCGGCGCCTTCGGCTTATGTACCGTTACAGCGATCTTCTCTATCTCTGTAAATTGATTCTTAATTCGATCAGCAATTCGCCCTGCAAGTCTCTCAATCAATTCGACTCT
>CAZSEW010000049.1:0-5294 GCA_964606025.1 uncultured Candidatus Planktophila sp. | reverse complement strand
CTTCGGTGCCAAGAAGTCGAATACGTGGTCCTGGTGCGCCAGAGATGGCACTGGCCGCAAGATAAGAGTCGACTCCCGAACTATGGCGAAGTGTCAGAGTGACATCATCTTCTGAGTTGCCTCGGATATCTCGAACACTTGCATAAGTGAGCTCTGAATCGCCAAAGAGGTGAAGCGCAATGGAGAGAAGATGTGTCTGCAAATCGAGGAGAAGCCCTCCGCCGTTTTCTGGGCTTGTGCTCTCTCTCCAGGATGTTGGTGAAATAGTCGGACGAAAACGTTCATATCTCGAATCGAATCTAAAAGGCTTTCCGATGAGGCCCTGTCCAAGCACCTTCTTAATCGTCAAAGTATCTGAATCCCACAACCTATTGAAGAAGACTGTGACAGGAACCGAAGTTTCAAGTGAGGCTTGCAAAACCTCATTTGTCTCGCGCAAATTTCTGGCGAAAGGTTTATCGATAACTACAGGAATTCCAGCCTTAATCGATGCAATCGCAAGTGGCGCATGCACGTCATTAGTCGTTGCAATGACAACTAAATCGAGATCACAGGACAAGAGTGCATCCATGCTCTCAACGATTTTGACGGCAGGGAAATCTTCTTTCGCCTGACGCGCTCGTGTTGCATTAGCTGTGAGAATTGCGCTGACTTCGAAGCCGCAAGACTTTAGGAGCGCTCCATGAAAGGAGCGCCCTGCCAATCCGTATCCTGCGATTCCAACTCTCATTTGCGTTTACTTATTTGCTGTCTTACTTGTTTTGAAGCTTAGATGGCCACCAGATCTTCGGACCAATCTCGTGAACGAGCGCCGGAACCAAGATTGATCGAACGATGATTGTGTCGAGTAGAACACCGAAGGCAACAGCAAATCCGAGCTGCGCAAGCGGAACTAGAGGCAGAAGCCCAAGCACCGCAAAGGTTGCCGCAAGAACAATTCCGGCAGATGTAATCACTGAACCGGTCACAGTAAGACCCTTGATAACGCCTGCCCGTGTTCCAATCTTTTGTGACTCTTCGCGTACGCGCGACATTAAGAAGATGTTGTAATCGATGCCGAGCGCGACAAGGAAGATAAAGGCAAAGAGTGGGAACGAGTTATCTCCACCTGCGAATCCGAAGACGTGATTGAAAACCAGCGCAGAGACTCCGAGAGTTGCAAAGAAGGAGAGGACAACTGTTCCAAGTAGAACGATTGCACTCAAGATGCTTCGCAGGAGGACTCCGAGAATTAAGGTGATGACAAGAAGAATGATTGGGATAATTGTCTTGTTATCTCGATCGTTTGCTTGACGCACATCGTAATAAACAGCGCTAGTTCCGCCGATGAGCGCAGAGGAATCAGCTTCCTTCGCTAAACGCCTTAGTTCCGGAATATCGTTTCCAGCTTCTACGCTATCCGGGGCTGTATCGAGAGTGACATTTAAAATTGCCTTGTTGTCGACAATCTTTATCGAAGGGGCTGGCTTTCCTGGAATTGGAAGGCCGTCAAGTGCTGGAGTAATCGATGAAACTCCTGGCGCACCAGTAAGTGCTGCTGTAACAGCTTCGATCTTGTCGGCGCTTACAACAACTTGTGTTGGGTCACCTTCTCCACCTGGGAAATGCTTAAGCAATAACTTTTGACCAACTACAGACTCTGGCTTTCCTGTGAAGGTGTCGACAGTTCCGATGCCATCTGCCTTTAATGTGGTCGATGCAAATGCAAGGATAAGAAGTACAGAACCGGTGATTACCCATGCTTTGCGCGGATTGCGACCGATGCTTTCGCCAACCTTTGACCACACTCCTTCAAGTACATGATCATCACCATCATTTTGAGGAACACGTGGCCAAAAGATCCAACGACCGAAGATGAGAAGTAGCGCTGGAAGCAAAGTTAAAATCGTAATCATCGAAACTACGATTCCAATTGCACCAATTGGCCCTAGGCCTGCGGTATTTGTTAATTGACTAAAGAGCAGAACCAATAGAGCAATCGCAACAGTTGACCCTGAAGCAAGGATTGGCTCCCAAACTCCCTTGTATGCACTGCGCATCGCATCGAAGCGATTCTCGTGATGGTGTAACTCTTCTCGGTAACGCGCAATTAAGAGAAGCGCGTAATCAGTTGCAGCACCAATAACAAGCACAGAAAGAATTCCTTGTGATTGGCCATCAACATCGATGATGTCCGCCTTTGCAAGAAGATAAACAATTCCGCCAGCTGTTGAAAGTGCGAATAGCGCTGATAGCAACGGAATAATCCACAGCACTGGAGAGCGATAGACAACGATGAGGATGACCGCAACAACAGCCAACGTTGTCAGAAGAAGTGTTGAATCAATACTGCCAAATGCGCCGAAGAGATCGCCAAGTAACCCTGCCGGCCCAGTCACATAATGACTTACCCCATTTGCTTCTGCCAAAGGTTCTATATCTTCGCGAAGAGCCTCAACGATTGCAGGAAGCACTGGTTCATCGTTCGGCAATAGTTCCGAGATTGAATTTCCATCTAAAGGAACATTGGCAAGAATTGCCTTTCCATCTTCTGATGGGAAGACAGAGATAGTTTGATCAGGTGCGATGAAATCTGAAATCTTGGAATCAGTCCCGGCGAGCGTTAAATCACCGACTCCAACCATGTGCTCGTTGATAGCAGCAAGATTTTCTGGAGTTACTTTGCCTTCAAAGAGAATGAGCGTTGGAAAGCTAAATGAATCTTTATTCGAAAAAGTTTGAATGACTTCTGAAGCCTGAGTTGCCTCTGCACCTTTTGGTAAGAATGAAGAGTTGTTATTCTCTTGAACTGATGTGAGTTTGCCGAAGAGCGGACCAAAGAAGCCGGTGATGACGAACCAGCTGATGACCACGAGCATCGCGAGGGCGAAAGGTTTACGGTTATTTCGAGTAGAAGTCAGAGACATTGAGATTAATTACCCTTCAGGCAGCCCCACGCGAAATGGGATTGGTCGAGATGCGATTGGCTAGGGGGCAAGCCTACCTTTAGGCTGTACCTGTGCCTGTTGCAAGCGCTCCCCTAGGAGCGGATATTTCCACCAAAGCTCTCGATACCCAACGCCTTGGCACTGTCGAATATCTAACGGCGCTCGATTTACAAAGAGAAATACATTCTGAAGTTGCCGCAGGTACTCGAGCAAACTCACTTCTTCTCCTGGAACATCCATCAACATATACAGCCGGTAAAAGAACCTCGGCTGAAGAGAAGCCAACAGATGGAACTCCTGTCATTGATGTCGATAGAGGCGGAAAGATCACCTGGCACGGTCCAGGGCAGCTTGTTGGATATCCAATAATTAAATTGGCTAATCCACATGAACTCGTGGGATTTGTCCGAGAGATTGAATCGGCACTCATTGATGTTTGTGCCCGCTTTGGAATTATTGCCAGCAGAATTTCTGGTCGTTCTGGCGTCTGGATTCAAGATGCGCGAGGTGATCGCAAGATTGCTGCCATCGGCATTCGAGTTGCAACAGGCGTGACCATGCATGGATTTGCTCTCAATGTAAACCCGGATTTATCGGCCTTTTCAAGGATAATTCCCTGCGGAATTAGCGATGCTGAAGTGACATCCTTGAGTAAAGAACTAGGTCGCAATATCGATATTATTGAAGTTCTCCCCATCGTGGAGAAAATGGTTTCTGCAACTTTATCGAAGGTGAGCGCATGACAATCGCACCAGAAGGTCGCAAGCTACTTCGCATTGAAGCGCGTAACACCGAAACTCCAATTGAACGAAAGCCTGAGTGGATTAAGACTCGCGCCAATATGGGCCCTGAATACACCCGCCTTCGTTCATTGGTAAAAACAGAAGGTCTGCACACAGTTTGTCAGGAAGCCGCCTGTCCAAACATTTTTGAATGTTGGGAAGATAAAGAGGCAACTTTCCTTATCGGTGGTGAACGTTGTACCCGTCGCTGCGATTTCTGCAATATCGATACCGGAAAACCTGAAGAACTCGATCGCGATGAACCACGCAGAGTTGCTGAATCTGTTCAAGCCATGGGATTGAAGTACGCAACGATCACAGGTGTTACCCGAGATGACCTCGAAGATGAGGGTGCTTGGCTATACGCAGAAACAATCCGCAAAGTTCATGAGTTAAATCCCGGAACAGGTGTTGAAATGCTTGCTCCAGATTTCAGTGGAAATCCAATTCTTCTCAATGAGGTCTTTGAGACTCGTCCAGAAGTTTTTGCACATAACTTGGAGACCGTTCCAAGAATTTTTAAGCGAATTCGTCCAGCATTTACATATGAGAGATCGCTCAACGTCATTACACAAGCGAGAGAGTTCGGCTTGATTACAAAATCGAACTTGATTCTAGGTCTCGGTGAGACTCGTGAAGAGATTTCTCAGGCGCTCGTTGATCTCCATGCAGCTGGCTGCGATCTAATCACAATTACGCAATACCTTCGCCCGACAAATAAGCACCACCCGGTTGAACGCTGGGTAAAGCCAGATGAGTTCGTAGAACTTGCAAAAGAGGCGGAAGATATTGGGTTCAGTGGTGTCATGAGTGGCCCACTTGTCAGAAGTTCATATCGCGCTGGCCGCTTGTACAAACAAGCTCAGGAGAAGCGTGGCTGATCTCGTTTATCCACCTGTAATCGGTGCGATTAAAGTCTTTTGGAAGTACCTTGGGCTGAAATTTGATTTTGAGGGTGTTGAAAATATTCCGCGTGAAGGTGGCGCAGTTCTCTCAATCAATCACATTGGATACTTAGATTTTGCACTTGCGGGCACTGCTGCACTGCCAGCTGGTCGTTACGTCAGATTTATGGCGAAGAAAGAGATTTTTGATAACAAGTTAGCTGGTCCGTTAATGCGCGGAATGCACCACATCTGCGTCGATCGCAGTAGCGGTAGTGGATCTTTCGTCGCCGCACTTCGAGCACTACGCTCTGGCGAAATCATCGGAATCTTTCCAGAGGGAACAATCTCAGTCTCCTTCGAAATCAAAGAGCTAAAAACTGGCGCTGTTCGTTTAGCGATGGCAGCTGGCGTTCCCGTTATTCCCACCATCGTCTGGGGCTCACAGAGAATCTGGACAAAGAAAGTGAAGCGCGACTTAAGACGTAAGAAGGTTCCAATCACTGTGGCCTTTGGCGCTCCTCTCTACTTTGATAAACAGAGCGATGTCGAGGCAGGTGAGAAGTTGCTTCGAGAAACAATGATCTCCATGCTCCATGAGGTTCAAGAAAAGTATCCTGATTCACACCAAGGTCAGCGTTGGGCGCCGGTTCGTCTTGGTGGTATCGCCCCTGCTCCCCTAAACTAACGCGCATGTTCAA
>CAZSEW010000048.1:0-5405 GCA_964606025.1 uncultured Candidatus Planktophila sp. | reverse complement strand
TTGCAACGCCGTCGCAAGAAGTAATGACCGGCGGGCGATATTCTCAGCCCATGAGCACTGATGTACGCGAAGTAGTAATTGTTGGTTCCGGTCCTGCTGGTTATACAGCTGCTATTTACGCGGCTCGCGCCCAATTAAATCCAGTTATGTATGAAGGCTCTGTCACCGCAGGTGGCGCACTTATGAATACCACCGAGGTTGAAAACTTCCCTGGCTTCATTGACGGAATCATGGGACCAGATCTCATGGATAACATGCGTAAACAGGCAAAGCGCTTTGGCACAGAACTCATCACCGACGATGTCGTTGAAATGGATCTCACTGGTGATGTAAAGATTATTAAGGATGGTTCAGGAAATACTGTTAAAGCAAAAGCGGTAATTCTTGCAATGGGTTCTGCTTATCGCGAGATCGGTCTTGAGAATGAGAAGCGTCTTTCTGGTCGCGGTGTCTCATGGTGTGCAACGTGCGATGGTTTCTTCTTCCGCGATCAGACAATTGCTGTTGTTGGTGGCGGAGACTCTGCAGTTGAAGAAGCAACCTTCTTAACAAAATTTGCTAGCAAAGTCGTTTTGATTCACCGTCGCGATGAGCTTCGCGCATCAAAGATTATGCAAGAGCGTGCATTTGCTAATCCAAAGATTGAAATGCTTTGGGATACAGAAGTCATTGATGTCCTTGGAGCTGAAAAAGTAGAAGCTCTTGAGCTTCGCAATACAAAAACTGGCGAAGTCAGCAAGCGCGATTTCACCGGGCTCTTTGTCGCTATCGGGCATATTCCACGCTCTGAACTTGTTACATCTTCTGTAACTCTCGATAACGAGGGTTATGTAAAGGTTGAAGGGCGCTCAACACGCACCAACCTCTCAGGTGTCTTTGCTTGCGGTGATCTCGTCGATCACACATACCGCCAAGCAATTACAGCTGCTGGTTCTGGGTGTCAGGCTGCTCTAGATGCTGAAAAATTCTTATCCCACTAGTAACCTCGCCTCTATAAACCGTTATAGAAGTAATTGATCGATAAATAGGAGTAAATGATGAGCGCACCAGTTAAAGTCACAGCAGCTGATTTCGATGCAGTTGTATTGAAGAGCAGCACACCAGTTCTAGTTGATTTCTGGGCTGAATGGTGTGGGCCATGCCGCGCAATCGCTCCAATTCTCGATGATATTGCTGCGGAACACGGCGATAAGTTGAAGATTGTAAAGCTCAACACAGATGAAGAGTCTGCAATTGCTATTAAGTATGGAGTTACATCAATTCCAATGCTTAACGTCTATGTCAACGGTGAAGTTGTTAAGACAATCATCGGCGCAAAGCCAAAGCCAGCTCTTCTTAAAGAGCTCGAAGGTTTTATTTAATTCGCATCTCTAGCGGAAAAAATATCCCATGAAAGAGTTATCTCCAGATGAGATTCGCTCTTTCCAACAAGAGCGTGGACTTCACGTCACAGGCGAACTCAACGATGCAACCAAGCGCGCTCTAGAAGAAGCGCGCTGGAAACTCGGAGATCGTTCTCTCTATCTACAGCAGCCACCTTTGATGCGTGGAGATGATGTTGCAGCTCTGCAAGCCCGTCTTACCGAGATGGGTTTTCATTGCGGTCGTGTTGATGGAATCTTTGGCCCGATGACAGAAGCTGCAGTTAAAGAGTTTCAGAAATCTGTTGGTGTTGTAGTTGATGGAAAATGTGGACCAGCAACAATTATTGGTTTGCTTCGATTAACAAAAATTGTCTCTGGTGGAGCACCTGCAGCACTTCGCGAAAGTGCGCAACAGAAAAATCGTGGACCTGCACTTGCTAATAAAGTAATTGTTATTGATCCGGGTTCTGCAGATTATGAGAAAGAAATTGTCTACGACATTGCACAGCGTCTAGAAGGTCGTTTACTTGCACTTGGCGCTAGCGTCTTCTTAACTCGCGGTGCGCAGAACAATCCAACTGAATCTGCACGTATTGCGTTTACCAATGAAAATAACGCTGACTTAATGATTTCGTTGCACATTGATAAGCATGCAAATCCTGATGCCCATGGCGTTGCAACATTCTTCTATGGCAGCGATCAACATGGAGTGCACTCAATTGTCGGCGAGCGCTTTGCTTCCCTTGTTCAGCGCGAACTCTGCGCTCGTACTGATTTTCTTAACTGTCGTGCACATGCCAAGACTTGGGACCAACTTCGATTAACTTCAGCCCCTGCTGTTCGCGTTGATCTGGGCTACATCTCAAATGCAGGCGATAGCGCCCGTCTTGCCCGAGCAGAATTTAGAGATACCGTCGCCGAGAGCTTCATCATCGCTATTCAGCGCCTCTATTTATCTGTTGAAGATGATGCCAAGACCGGAACCTTGCGAATCTCTGATTTGCGCAGCGCTGGCATTCGTAATTAACCAGCTTTCTCGATAATCCGTTAGCAAGCATTACAACCCGTATGGGAGACTTCTGCCTATGTCCGATATTTCAGTTCGCTATCAAACCGGTGTACCGCAGAATCTCGAGAAGAGATTTGCTGCCCGCGCCGCCGGTATGTTGCCATCTGAAATTCGTTCGCTCTTCGCCGTTGCATCCCGACCTGAAATCGTTTCTCTGGCGGGTGGAATGCCAAATTTATCTGCTCTTCCAATGGAGATGATGGCCGGCGTTGTTAATGAATTGATTCTCACCAATGGCGCAGAGGCGCTCCAGTATGGAAGCGGCCAAGGTCATCCAAAGCTTCGCGAACAAATCTGCGATGTGATGGCGCTCGAAGGAATTCGCGCAAACCCAGACGATGTTGTCATTACAACTGGTTCACAGCAAGCACTTGATCTCATCTCTCGAATCTTTATCGATCCAGGCGATGTTGTTCTCGTCGAAGCGCCTTCTTATGTCGGTGCTCTTGGAACATTCCGCCAATATGAAGCATCAGTTGTACACGTCGAGATGGATAACGATGGCCTTATCCCTGAATCGCTGCGCGCTGCCATTAAGAGCGTTCGCGCTGCAGGTCGCAAGATTAAATTCCTCTATTTGATTCCGAATTACCAGAATCCAACAGGCGTCTGCCTTCCCGCAGATCGCCGCACTGAAATTCTCAATATCTGCCGCGAAGCAGAGATCTTCGTTCTTGAAGATAATCCTTACGGCTTACTTGGTTTCGATAAGCCATCACCAAATGCGATGCGCGCTGAAGATTCAGAGAATGTTATCTATCTCGGTTCATTTTCAAAGACAATCGCATCTGGTCTTCGAGTTGGCTGGGCGTTGGTTCCACAATCACTCAAAGATAAATTAGTAATTGCATCAGAATCTTCTATCTTGTGCCCATCAAACTTCACACAGTTAACAATCTCTAGTTACTTAGCCGATCAGCCATGGCGCGATCAGATTGCAAGTTTCTGTGAGCTTTACAAAGTTCGTCGCGATGCGATGCTGGAATCTCTGGAAGCGCACTTCCCACAAGAGGCAACATGGACAAAACCTGGTGGCGGTTTCTATGTCTGGGTAAATCTTCCACCTGAAATTGATACCAAGGCGCTTATGCCAAAGGCAATTGTTGCAAAGGTTGCCTACGTCCCAGGAAATGCTTTCTATGCAGATGGACTTGGCTCATGGTCTATGCGACTTTCTTACTGTCACCCAACCCCGGAGCGAATCCGTGAAGGTGTGAAAGCCCTCGGTGGTGTGGTTAAGCAAGAGATGAAGCGCCGCGGTACCGCTCTTAATTAATCTGCGGTTAAATCAACCCTCGATGAGGTCGACGATGCGTTGTAAATCTTCGCTTCCAGCAAATTCAATAACAATCTTTCCTTTACCTTTTCCTGTTTCTACGCTGACGCGAGTATCGAGGTAATCACTCAAGAGTTCAGCTGCGGCAAGGCCTGCACCGGATACACCTTTAACCGCAGGCTTCTTAACGTTCTTACTTGATGGCTTTGCAGTAGCAATGATCTCTTCTGTTGCGCGAACACTTAAACCTTCAGCGACGATTCGGGCAGCGAGTTTTTCAATCTCTACGCCATCTGTAAGCCCCAAAAGTGCGCGTGCGTGACCGGCGGATAAGACACCTGCTGCAACTCTGCGCTGCACGGCTTCTGGCAAGTTAAGTAAACGAATTGTGTTTGAAATCAGTGGTCGTGAACGGCCAAGCTTTAGGGCTAACTCGTCGTGTGTGCATCCAAAATCTGCAAGCAGTTGTGCATATGCGGCGCCTTCTTCAAGTGGATTGAGTTGGCTGCGATGAATATTTTCAATCAACGCTTCACGAAGAAGTTCATTATCTGGTGTTTGGCGAATAATTACAGGAATTGATGTAAGTCCTGCAGCTTTCGCTGCGCGGAAACGTCGTTCGCCCATAATGAGTTCGTAGCGACCTTCGCCAACTTTTCGAACAACTGGTGGTTGCAAAATTCCAATTGATTTAATTGATGCGATTAATTCATTGAGTGCAGTTTCATCAAAGACAGTTCGCGGTTGGCGCGGATTGGGAGAAATTTGCGAGATCAGAACTTCATTCTGTTGCGCAACTTCTGTTCCGTTAACTGTCAGAGATGTTGGGATAAGTGAATCTAAATTAGTTCCAAGACCACCGCGCTTGACTGCCATTATGCAATTCCACCCTTGTAATTGATGCTGACTACGTTTGAATCAAATACAACTTCATCTTTTGCTTTACCGCGTTCTGCAATTTCACGTGCGACATGCATATATGCAATAGCTCCAGGTGATAGTGGATCGTAAGTCATTACAGTTTGATTGTAAGAAGGTGCCTCAGATACGCGCACTGCACGAGGAATAGGAATGTCAATTAACTCTGTTGGGAAGTGCGAACGAACATTTGCTGCAACATCATTTGATAAACGTGTGCGTCCATCAAACATTGTTAAGACAATTGTTGAAAGATTAAGTGTTGGGTTAAGTCGCTTCTTCACAACGGAATATGTTTCGAGAAGCTGCGATAAACCTTCGAGTGCGTAGTACTCAGTTTGAATCGGGATCAACAACTCTTTCGATCCCGCAAAGGCGTTGATTGTTAGCAATCCAAGTGATGGTGGGCAATCGATAAAGATGTAATCGTAATTTGCACTGATTTCATCGATTGCAGCTTTAAGTTGTAGCTCGCGTGCAACCATTGAAACTAAATTGATCTCTGCATTGGCAAGAGATGTATTTGAAGAAACGCAATCAAGTACAGGAAAGCCTGCAACCTTCTGAATTACTTCTGAGATCTGCGCATCACCCATCAGAACTTCATAAACACCGGCCGCTTGGCGGTGCTCCACACCAAGCGCTGTCGAGGCATTTCCTTGAGGATCGAGATCGATTACTAGGACCCGTAAGCCCCCCATCGAAAGGGCAGCTGCGATATTAACTGTTGTGGTGGTCTTTCCGACCCCACCCTTCTGGTTTGCGACGGTGAAGATTC
>CAZSEW010000047.1:0-5568 GCA_964606025.1 uncultured Candidatus Planktophila sp. | reverse complement strand
TCGTGGCGCCCAACCCGCAAGTTATCGCGCTGGGCGACGTCGTGGGTCAGAACAACTCGTGAGGATTGGCCGATACGGGACAGGACAGTCAGCAGTACGCCGCGTTCCAGAGATTGCGCCTCGTCAACAATCACGAAGGCATCGTGCAGGGATCGACCTCGGATGTGGGTTAGCGGCAGAACTTCAATCAGGCCTCGGTCGATTACTTCATCAATGACCGCTTGGCTTACCAACGCCCCCAAAGTATCGAAGACCGCCTGCGCCCACGGCGACATCTTCTCGCCCTCACTGCCTGGCAAGTATCCGAGCTCTTGTCCACCAACTGGATAAAGCGGGCGGAAGATAACGACCTTCTTATGAAGACGCTTCTCCATCACTGCTTCTAGTCCGGCGCAGAGAGCGAGCGCAGATTTTCCTGTACCGGCGCGACCGCCGAGTGAGACGATTCCAATACTTTCATCGAGCAGAAGATCGAGCGCAATCCGCTGTTCTGCACTTCGGCCGTGAAGACCGAATGCCTGGCGATCTCCGCGAACTAGTTGAAGCTGCTTTCCTTCTGTAACTCTGGCAAGCGCGCTCCCCTTTTCAGAGTGGAGAACGATTCCGGTATGAACTGGAAACTTATGAGCAGCTTCATGATCTGCGCGATCAGATGCATAGAGCTCATCGATGATGTTATGTCCGACAGAGAGCTCTTCAATTCCGGTCCAGCCGCTATTGGAGACTAGCTCTGCCAGATATTCCTGCGCTTCAACACCAACAGAAGATGCTTTGACGCGAAGCGGTAGATCTTTCGTAACTAAAACAACGTGCTTTCCATCAGACATTAAATTCTTTGAGATTGCCAAGATGCGCGAATCATTGGTGCCATCACGCAGAAAGCCGTGTGGCAGGGTACTTAAATCAGTGTGGTTAAGTTCTACAGAGAGAGTGCCACCTTCTGGCGTTACGGTTAGCGGAGTATCGAGTCGACCATGTTCAATGCGAAGATCATCAAGTGCACGAAGGGCTGCGCGGGCAAAGTAACCAAGTTCAGGATGGTCGCGTTTAGTCTCAAGTTCACCAATCACCGCAATTGGGATGATGACTTCATGCTCTTCAAATTTAGATAGGGCTCCTGGATCTGCTAGCAGCACTGAAGTATCTAAAACATAGGTCTTTCTGGCGGCTTTACTCCTGCCGCTGGCAGCTGACTTTGAAGTGGCCAAGGCCTAACCATTCTCTGTAATTGTGAAACGTGAAGGGTGCTCACGGGGGAAGAGATGGATGCTGCTTCTGACTCGTAAAAGATAGAACTAATAAATCGGACTTTTAGTGCGACACGCCATTAGGTGCGCAGATGTAATAAAACGTTTACCTTCAGGCCCAAGGCCTTCGGAACCCTGGCCTTCGAGAGCCGGAGCGCCTTATGAATACTTCTTCACGACTTTTCGCTCAGCTACGAATGAGGCAAAGGGAAGTGTGCCGGCGGCAATCAGCCAGAGAATGGTCAGAAATCGCATCTTCTTCTGCACGCCAATTTGGAGGGCGGTCAAAATGTAAACAATGTAGAGATACCCGTGAGCGATTGGAATTGCAATGAGCCACTTATTCTCTTCAATCGCATCAAATAGGTACTTGGCAGGCATATAGGCGAAGATCAGAAGGAGAAGGTTTACGCCGCACAGGACGGCCAAAAGGCGGAACCTTGTAAGCGCTGCACTTGATGGGGTCTTGATTGGATTCTGGCTCATGGTCTAACTCTATAACTTATCTTCGCGTCGCTTGTAGAACGGCATCCATAGGACGAGGCCTGCCATAAACCACCAGACAACAACATAGGAGATATGTTGCCAGTAATACCCAGGAACACCTGAAGTCAGTTTGGGTGGAGAAATCCCTGAGCTCGTGGCCATGATGAATCCGTCATAGAGCTGAAGATTAGTTGTGCTCACAAGAATGCTGCTGTCGAGTCGAGACAACTGTGATGTCGTATTCGTTGCACGATCATCAAATTGACGAGGCATTAGCGTTCCAACGACTTCTACGCGATTCGACATCGCGACATTAGGTTCCTGTAAACGATCTTTCCAAAGCCCGCGCACAACGAGAATCGCTGTATCGGTCTCATTCTGAAGAAGGACAACTTCCCAATTGGCAACAGCACCATCTCCATCAATTTGATTAGGGGCTTTGTAACTCGCAACGTAATTTCCTGTGGTGGTGACAATCTTTCCGATGCTATCTACCGGAACGCTGCCCGTAGGTTCAGAGAGTTCTGTAAGTGGATAAACATTTCTATCGACTGCAACAACTTTGGGGTTCTGCATCTCATTGGCACGTGTGAGCTGCCAATAGCCTAAACCGATAAAAATCGAAAAAAGAACAAGGACTGTAAAGCCTTGTAGAACTCTCTTAATTGTCGCCTTCGTTCTCGCGTTCTGATACATCTTTATTCATGCGCTGATAACGCTTATAGAAACTTCTCATTAAGAAAGCAACCGATGAGAAGAGAACAATCATGGTCAAGGAACCTGCGACACCAACTTCTACATCTTCAGTCATGAGAGGATTCTCCCATGTCGCGAGAGCAGGGCCAACATGAATCAGAACACTTTGATTTCAATGATCGCTACGGAATCAAGCCTGCTCAGGTCTGGAAGCGTTACGCAATCGCCTTCGGTATTGCAGGAGGTGCGTGGTTGCTCTGGGCTGGTCTCTATCAATCCACTCCTGTATTGAGATCTGAACTCATCTCTTTCACCACCGATGACCCGCGTAAACCAGTTATCAGGTTTCTTATCGAACGCGGAGATGGGGCTGATGTAGTGAGCTGCACCTTGACCGCCCGTGATTTCGAAAAGAACGTCGTAGGTCAGATTGAAGAAGTTATCCCTGCAGGCAAACGTTCCGTGCAGGTTAATGTCGTTATTCCTACGCGTGCGCCTGCGGTCAATGCAGGTATTTCTAGCTGCCGAATTCTCTAATCAATTTCCATCCCGTAGCATTACCCCTTATGAGTTCACAACAAACGTGGTTAACACAAGAGGCAGCTGATCGTTTAGCTGCAGAACTCGCACACCTTGAAGGTGAAGGTCGTAAAGAGATCACGGCAAAGATCGAAGCTGCTCGCGCAGAGGGAGACCTCAAAGAGAATGGCGGCTACCACGCAGCTCGCGACGAGCAAGGCAAGATGGAAGCGCGTATTCGTCAGTTAAAGCAGATGTTGGAAAATGCTCACATTGGAACTCCACCAGCAAGTGCAGATGGAAAAGTGGGCGCTGGCATGGTTGTCACTGCAGTGATTGCAGGAGATGAGATGAAATTCCTTCTCGGCTCACGTGAAATCTCTTCGGGAGATCTCGATGTGTACTCTGAGAAATCTCCACTTGGCTCTGCTGTATTGGGTGCAGAGATCGGTTCAACTGTCTCTTACACAGCACCTAATGGTCGTGAAATTAAAGTCGAGATTAAAGCTGCAGAGTTCTACGCTTAATTAAATTCAAAGTTAAAAAATATTAATCAGCGTAGTTGCGATACTTGCGAACGCTCAGTGGGATAAAAATTGCCATAATCACAACCATGTAGAACAGTGATGTAATCAGTGGGTTCTCACTTGGGAACGATCCAGCTGTTGCGCCAAATTGATTCTCAAGTCCAAAGAGCTCGCGGCATGCTGCAACCATCGTTGAAACAGGATTCCACTCTGCAAAGTACTGCAGCGGCCTTGGCATACCAGTTGTTGGTGCAAAGGCATTAGATAGGAATGTTAGCGGGAATGTCACGATGAAGCTGACATTCTGAACAACGCGGGCATCTTTGGCGGAGAGTCCAACGAGGACTCCTACCCAAGAGAGCGCATAACCAAAGAGAAGTAGGAAGAGAAACCCGAGTGCAACATTGAGAAGACCGCCAGTTGGTCGCCATCCCACTATGTAACCCGCTATTCCCATGACGGCAAGAACAACAATATTAAGAAGTGAATCTCCCAGTGTTCTTCCAATAACGAGCGCGGATTGAGAAATCGGCAGAGATCTAAATCGATCGATTAGGCCCTTCTTCATATCTTCAGCAAGCCCTGATGCAGTTCCTGCAAGAGTAAAGGCAACTGTTTGCACAAAGATTCCAGGCATCAATAGTTGTACATAGCCACCAGGTTGGCCCGTGTCGATAGAACCGCCAAATACGTAACGGAAGAGAAGAACAAACATCACTGGCTGAATAGTTGAGAAGATGAGGACTTCTGGAACTCGAGTGAGCAATAGAAGTTGTCTGCGAGTAATAATGAAAATATCGTTAAGGGTTCTCACTTCTTTACCTCTTCATTCTTTACTTCAGCGGCATGGCCTGTGAGCGCAAGGAAAACGTCATCAAGTGATGGGCGCTTAAGGCCCACATCAAGTGCATGGATTCCAGCCGCATCGAGTGATTTCAAAACTTCAAAGAGTGCAACCGAGCCAGTTGAAACTGGCGCAGTGATCTGACGCAGACCTTCATCGAGCGCAGCTTTATTTCCGCTGACCGCTGAGACAATTTCAAGGGTCTTAGCAACATGTTGCTGTTCCACGACAACCTCAAGACGTTCGCCGCCAACCTGCTTCTTAAGAGCATCAGATGTACCGCGAGCAATAACTTTTCCGGTATCAATAACGGCAATATCGTCTGCAAGCTGATCTGCTTCTTCCAAATACTGCGTTGTAAGTAGAAGAGTTACGCCACCTTTAACGAGCTCTTGAATAACTCCCCACATCTCTTGGCGACCACGTGGGTCAAGACCTGTAGTTGGCTCATCAAGGAAGAGAACTTTTGGCTTCACAATCAGGGATGCGGCAAGATCGAGTCTGCGGCGCATTCCACCTGAATAAGTCTTAATGGGGCGCTTTGCAGCTTCTGTTAATGAGAAGCGCTCAAGAAGTTCATTTGCGCGGATTACCGCTTGTTTCTTCCCTAAGTGATAGAGCTCGCCAAACATCACCAAATTGTCATAACCCGTCAAAATCTCATCGACAGCTGCATATTGACCAGATAGCCCGATTACTTCACGGACCTTCTCTGGATTTTTCATTACATCGATACCCGCAACCTGTGCGTTACCTGAGTCTGAACGCAATAGCGTTGTAAGAATGCGAACACATGTAGTTTTTCCTGCACCGTTCGGTCCAAGAACGCTTAATACTGTTCCTTCTTCAACATCAAGGTTGAGTCCATCGAGTGCACGAACTTTGCCTTTGTCATAGGTCTTTACGAGGTTTTCGGCGATAACTGATTTCACGCGGTAAACTTACCAATCTATGATGACTAACGCACCCACCAAAGAACATTCACACCGCGAGATAATGATCATTCTCGGCGGGCTCATGACGGGAATGCTTCTTGCGGCCCTGGACCAGACAATTGTCTCAACAGCTCTTAAGAGCATCGTCGAAGATTTCAACGGCCTCGACCATTACACATGGGTAGTTACTGCATACCTACTTACTTCTACTGCATCAACTCCGCTCTACGGAAAGATTTCTGATCTCTACGGACGCCGTATCGTCTTTCAATTTGCAATCGTTACATTCTTAATTGGATCTATTGCAGCAGGTG
>CAZSEW010000046.1:0-5629 GCA_964606025.1 uncultured Candidatus Planktophila sp. | reverse complement strand
AAACCTACGCGCTGCATGGCTAAATTCTAGCTTTCATAAATGAGAGAGCGGTACTAGCAAGATCATCGGAATCACTCCAGAGATTTCTCCAAACACAGAGAGCATTTGAAAGTGCCGGATCTACAACTGCAGATGAGAATGATTCAAAGGTAATTGGTCCCTGATAGTTAATCTTCTTTAGGGCGGCAAAGAATGTATCGAAATCAACATTTCCAGAACCGAGATAACCGCGGTGGCTCTCGCCGATATGGACAAAGCCCAACTTATCTCCGGCAGCGATGACTGACTTCTCCATCCCATCTTCCTCAATATTCATATGGTAGGTATCGAGGTGGATAAAGGTATTTGGACGGTTGACTTCTTCGAGAAAGGCAAGACCTTCGATACCGGTATTCATAATATTTGTCTCGTAACGATTAACGACCTCAAAATTAACATTGATGCCTCTATCGGCTGCGTAATCTGAGAGGCGCTGCATAGCAGCAACCGAGTTAGCGCGGTTCTCGCGTGATGCTGGCCCTGGGTATTTGCCCAATGAGCAGTAGAGAACTCCGCAGAGTTCAGTGCCACCAAGACCATGAAGAACATCTGTGGCTTTGCGAAGTAGCTCATCGCCCTTGGCAATAATTGATGCATCTGTACTTGTTACATCCGTTGTAGGGGATAGGCCGAGCGATGCATGTGCTCGAACTCCGTATTCGGCCAGTAGATCGCGAGTCATTGCGATATCGACCTTCCAAGGATCAAGAAGAGCGATCTCTACATAGTCATAACCAGAGCGAGCTGCACCGCTAATTGCTGCACGTGCACCTTCTGCAGACCAATCGCCAGCCCAAACAAGTGCGTGGCCACCAAATTCAAGTCTCTTCGCAACTGACATGTTTTTCTCTTCTCTTTTTACCACTGAGTAACTTTACTTAAACTGTTCAAATCGCCTTTAAAGAGATTCAGGCAGTTCCCCGAAGGGAACTGCCTGAATCCGTAGAAACAATCCTCTAATTAATCAAATAATTAGAAGTTGAACTGATCTACGTTTGCCTTTGTAAAGACAGTAGCTGGTCCAAGGATGATTTCGTTTCCTACTGCACCCTTAGTAACTGTACGGACCTTGAGGCCCTTATCGCCCTTAGCGGACTTGACCTTTGCTCCGACCTTTACAGATGCCTTCTGGTTGATGATTGAGTTAGCAACCTGAGCAGCAACGTATCCGAAGTTCTCAACATCCCATAGTGATGCCTGAGCTCCTGAACCGTCCTTGATGTATGTCTTCATATCGTTTGGAAGACCAAGACCTGTTACGAAGACCTTACCCTTTGAAGCTGATCCGCTTACGTACTTAGCAGCCGCAACAATTCCAACAGATGTTGGTGCAACGATTACTTCAACGTTTGGATTCTTCTGGATAATTCCTTGTGTCTCTGTTGTTGACTCTTCTGGCTTATCTAGACCGTAAGCAGTAGCGACAACCTTGAGCTTTGGATACTTAGCTGCAATCTCTTCCTTCATGAACTCAATCCATACGTTCTGGTTTGTAGCATCAGGAGTTGTTGAGAGGATTGCGATTTCACCTTCGCCACCAGCAAGGTCGTTAGCTGAAGCAGCAAGTGCCTGGCCAATTCCCTTTGATGATGCCTGGTTGATGAATACTGAACGACCAGCTTGTGCTACGTCAGAGTCGTATGTAACAACTGTTACACCCTTCTTACGTGCAGCCTTGAGAGCAGGAACGAGAGCGTCCTTGTCGTTAGCAGCAAGAATAATTACGTTGTAGCCAGACTGAACAGCTGCGTTGATTTCCTTAACCTGTGCAGCTGCTGTGATCTCTGTAGGTCCCTTGTATGCACAAGTTGCCTTGAGTTCCTTACATGCGCGCTGTACACCCTTATCAGCAGCTTGGAAGTATCCAATTGTGCCGAGCTTAGGAATGTGAGCGATCTTCAATTTAGTTGCTGCTGAAGCAGGTGCAACTGAACCAGCTACAAGTGTTGTTGTAACCAGTGCAGCTGTTGCAATTGCTGCGAGTAGTTTCTTCAAGGTATTTCCTTTCGTTGAAAACAAAGTGAAATTATTTTTAATTTCACCGCCGTGCCTAGGCCAGCAATAAAGCCAACTGGGTCCGTGTGCGAAACTCTATGACTAGTTATGCAAAATCACTAGATAAGTTTTATAACGATTTGGTGAAGGTTATGCGAATAAAAAAAGCTCCTTCCGCGTATCAAACAATTGAATTGTTTAATACGGCTTCGAACAATTAGTTGAATTGTTCAATGCCTGAAGGAGCTTTTTTATAGTGCTTTTAGAGGATTAACTCTTATTGCTTGCCGCTGCCTTTCGTCGCTTCGCCATATCAACAAGTACGGGTGCAGCCACCGAAATCAAAAGCAAAATACCTGTAACGATTGTGCGCCACTGTGCATTGATCTCTTGAAGTGTGAGCCATGATTCAACGCTACTTGCAAGCATTACACCTGCAACGAGTCCCCACATTGTTCCGACGCCGCCGAAGATGGAAACTCCACCCAAGAGACATGCAGAGATAACAAGAAGTTCTAATCCAACACCGTTATCTGCCTGCGCAGTTGAGAAACGGAATGTATAGATAACTCCAGCAACACCTGACATAAATCCAGTGAAGGTGAAGATGATGATTTTGTGGCGAACCACATTGATTCCCGCAAATCGCGCAGCTTCTGGACTCTGTCCGATTGCAAGAGTGCGTCGACCAAAAGGCGTGTTATGCAGTAAGAATCCAAAGAACAATCCGAAGAGGATGATGACTGGAAGTGTCTGCGGAATAAAGGTATTTCCTACAGTGCTAAAGCCAAAGTCTGTCGCAGCCTCTGGAAACTCGTTGATTGTGTTCTCGCCGAGAATTCCATTGGCAATACCGCGATAGAGAGCCAGTGCTCCAATCGTGACAGCCAATGAACCAAGGCCAAGCTTTGTCACAAGGAACCCATTAACAAAGCCACAGGCCGTACCAACCAACATTGCAATAAGGATGGCAAGCCAGATTGGGGCACCTTGGGCATATGAATATCCGAGCATTGCGCTACTTAAGGCCAAGATTGATGCGATGGAGAGGTCAATTTCTCCCGCGATAATCAAGAAGATCATCGCAAAACCCATAATCAAGATTTCACTTGAGTTCGAGAAGATTTGAGAGACGTTAATTGAGCTCAAGAAATTATCGGTAGTCATAGATGCAAGCACCCAGACAGAGAAGAGCAAAGCGAGGATTGCTGTGTCCCAAGACTTGCGGACTTTAAAGGTCTTTACATTCGACACGGTTAAACCCTTTCCTTGATTCTCTGGGCAAGTAAAGCTTTCTCGGTTCTACTTGCTAGAACTCGATCTGCATAGATTGCAACGATAAGTAGTGCGCCGTTGATCGCTGCCTTCCAGAATGCATCGACGCCAAGTGCCGCAAGAGCTCCTTGAATTGTCTGCACAAGAAGAGCGCCGATAACAACACCAACAGCAGTTCCGGCGCCTCCAAGGAGACCGATTCCACCGATAACGGCAGCTGCAACAACTGCAAGCTCTTGACCATAGAAAGCTGTTGAGTCAATCTGCGCAAAGCGCATGAGGTAGAAGACGCCAGCAATTCCTGCAATAAATCCACAGTAGATATAGGCAAGAAAAGTTCTGCGGAAAACTTTGAGTCCCACGAGATCTGCAGCTGGTGGATTGCTACCAATTGCATAGCAATCACGTCCCGCCTTGGTGTACTTCATAAACCAGGCGACAATCACCATCAGAATAAGTGCAAGCAAGAATGGGAATGGAAGAATTCCAAAGTAGGCAGTTCCGCCGAGCTTAAGAAGACTTGGTGGCATCTCTTGGGCGTTGTAATCAACAGAGTTTGAAACTACATAGACCGCACCGCGAACTATGTAGAGAGTTCCTAGGGTTACAACAAGAGAAGGAAGTCGTAGCCCTGCTACGAGCAGACCATTGAGTACTCCGATTGCGATTCCAACGAGACCGCCGATGATGAAGCATTGAACCCAAGTGAAGCTAGGGTTCTTTGCGCAAAAATCGGCAACTAGCCAGCCAGAAAATCCAACTGTTGATGCAATAGAGAGGTCGATATGGCGCATGATCATGACGGGCGCTATACCGATTGCAAGGAGCGCAACAATTGCAGTTGCAGAGAGAAGGTCACGGGTTCCATCTCCAGTGACGAAGCGTGGATTGATAAATCCCGTTACCGCGACGCAGAAAATCAGGATTACCCCAAGACTTCCTTCACGGCCTAAAGAAAACTTCTTCTTAAGTGATGCCACTTTTAGATGCCCTTCTTTCCGGTGGTAGCTGCTGCAATTACATTCTCTTGAGTCGCATCTTTGCGAGAGAGTTCAGTGACCTGGCGACCTTCGCGCATGACGATAATTCGATCTGCCATTCCGAGAACTTCCGGAAGCTCACTGGAAATCATAAGAACTGCCTTACCTTCACCGGCTGCCTTATCGATTAGGCGGTGAACTTCCGATTTCGTTCCAACGTCAATTCCACGAGTTGGTTCATCAACGATGAGAAGGTCAGGGTCTGTGGCTAACCACTTTGCAAGAACAGTCTTCTGCTGATTACCACCTGAAAGGCGATCGACAGGATCGGATTGATCTGCATACTTAATACTTAAATTCTCACGCCATTCTTCAGTTAGTGCGCGCTCCTTCTTAAAGTTGATAAAGAAACGACCTGTTAAACGTGCGAAAGATTCCATTGAGATATTGCGATTAACACCTGCGACCATGAAGAGACCCTGTTGGCGGCGATCTTCTGGAACAAGCGCAATCTTCTCTGCCATTGCAGCGATAGGGGAGTTCTTCTTCAGCGGTTTATTGTTGATCTTTACTGTTCCGGAATCGTAAGAGTCGATACCAAAGATTGAACGAGCAATCTCTGAGCGTCCACTTCCCACAAGGCCAGCAAGAGCAACAATCTCGCCCTTACGCACATTAAATGAGACGTTGCGGAAGTAGGCAGGATTGGTGAGGTCGTTGACTTCAAGAACAACATCACCAATTGCGTGATCAGTCTTTGGGAAGAGCTCGGTAAGTTCGCGGCCCACCATCTCTTTGATGACGGTCTGAAGATCTGTCTTTGAGATTGGCTTTTCAGATACTGTTGCACCATCGCGCATAACGGTGATGTGGTCAGAGATTGCAAAGACCTCATCAAGGCGGTGGCTTACGAAGATAACTGCCTTATTTGCGGCACGAAGGCTGCGCATAACAGTCATAAGACGTTCTACCTCTGAAGCGGAGAGTGCAGCAGTTGGTTCATCCATCAAAATAATATTTGCATTCATCGAAAGCGCCTTAGCGATTTCAACTACTTGCTGATCTGCAATAGAGAGTCCGCGAGCTTGTCGCTTTGGATCAAGTTCAACACCAAGTTCTTTAAAGAGTTTGACCGCTTGCGCTTCAGCCTCTTTCCAATCGATTGCGATTCCTTTCTTTGGCTGTCTTCCGACGAAGACGTTTTCAGCAAGAGAGAGATCTAGGAATAGCGAAGGCTCCTGATAGATAACAGCGATACCTTGGTCGATTGATGCTTGTGGTGACCCTGCGATAAATGGAGCACCGCCCAAAGTGATAACACCACCATCATGCTCGTGCAC
>CAZSEW010000045.1:4792-5634 GCA_964606025.1 uncultured Candidatus Planktophila sp. | reverse complement strand
CGAATTTCCGCTTCTTCGCGACGCTGCTTATCTTCGTTTGCGTGCGCTTCTGCATCTGCCATCATGCGATCGATCTCTTCCTTTGAAAGAGCAGACCCACCAGTGATGGTCATACCTTGCTCTTTACCTGTTGCAAGATCCTTTGCAGATACATGAACGATTCCGTTTGCGTCGATATCGAATGTCACTTCAATTTGTGGGACTCCACGAGGTGCAGGTGCGATACCAGTGAGCTCGAACATGCCTAGCTTCTTGTTATAAGCAGCCATTTCACGCTCGCCCTGGTAGGCCTGAATCTGCACTGCTGGCTGATTATCGTCAGCTGTAGTGAAGATTTCACTTCGCTTTGTAGGGATTGTTGTGTTGCGTTCAATGAGCTTTGTCATCACGCCACCCTTGGTTTCAATACCAAGAGATAGTGGAGTTACATCGAGGAGCAATACATCCTTAACTTCACCCTTAAGAACACCAGCTTGAAGTGATGCACCAACTGCAACTACTTCATCAGGGTTTACACCCTTGTTAGGCTCTTTTCCACCAGTAAGTTCGCGAACGAGATCGACAACCGCTGGCATACGAGTTGATCCACCAACGAGTACAACTGAGTGAATATTTGCAATTGGGATTCCAGCATCCTTAAGAACTGCTTGGAATGGCTTCTTGCATCGCTCAAGTAGATCTGCTGTGAGTGATTGGAATTGTGCACGTGTGATGGTTTCATCTAAGAACAATGGGTTCTTTTCTGCATCAACTGTGATGTATGGAAGGTTGATAGTTGCTGATTGTGAAGATGAGAGTTCGATCTTCGCCTTCTCAGCAGCTTCGCGGATACGTTGCATCGC
>CAZSEW010000045.1:0-4782 GCA_964606025.1 uncultured Candidatus Planktophila sp. | reverse complement strand
ATTTCAAGAAGTGAAACGTCGAATGTTCCACCACCGAGGTCGAATACGAGAATGGTTTGTTCTTTATCTGCCTTATCAAGTCCGTATGCAAGTGCTGCAGCTGTTGGCTCGTTGATAATACGAAGAACGTTTAGGCCAGCGATTTCGCCAGCCTCTTTTGTTGCTTGGCGTTGTGCATCGTTGAAGTATGCAGGCACTGTAATTACAGCATCTGTAACTGTTTCACCGAGATACGCTTCTGCATCGCGCTTTAGCTTCTGCAAAACACGCGCTGAAATTTCTTGTGGTGTGTACTTCTTACCGTCGATATCCATCGTCCAGTTAGTACCCATGTGACGCTTTACGGAACGGATTGTGCGTTCAACGTTTGTCACTGACTGACGCTTTGCAACTTCACCGACGAGAACTTCGCCATTCTTTGCGAATGCGACGATCGATGGGGTTGTGCGAGCGCCTTCCGCGTTTGCAATAACCGTTGGCTCTCCACCTTCGAGTACTGATACGCAGCTATTTGTAGTTCCGAGGTCGATTCCGACTGCTCTAGCCATTTATTGCTCCCTTTTACTTCTTACCGTCTCTCGAGCCGAGGTGGGTCGAGGTTTTGTAACCTGAGTCGATTCTAGCCAAAGAGTTGAGTCGAGGCGACTCAGGTTTCATAGGGTTGAACAGCCGAGGTCTTAGATTTATTCCTGCGGCTCTGATTGGCCCGCAAAGCTACTCGCTGCGCTCACAACCTTTGCTTCCGCCAATCAAAACCTGCGGAAATCCTTCGTCGGCTGGGTTTAACCGTATGTATCCCTGGGGCCGCGGCCGTTGGAGATCGTACGAAGTCCACGCTTCCAGCTTGGGGCGGTTGGCCCGATAAATTCGAGAGATTCCACGAGAGCGCCAGGTGCGCTGGCTCGGATCGTCTCGAGTAGGGATACCCCTACGAGGTTAAGTTGGGTGGCCCAGGCTGTTGATGAGCATTGAACCAAGAGGCGGCCATCGAGCATTGAAAGCGGTGTTGTGTGTTGGGCGATCTCAGGGCCGACAACCTGTGGCCAGGTGGCAAAGAGTGTTCCTTCGGCAAGCCCTGAATTCCAGTCGCGTTCCTCAATCAGATTACTTAGGACGTTGGAGATCAAGGTTGGGTCGCCTGGGGTTTGGCTGCGTTCTTCGACTGTTTTCTTCTTTTTGGTAAATCCGGTTTTGTAGCTGCGGAACAAATCGAGTGCCAGATCGCGTTTCTTCGGCTCTTCACTCATTGCGTCACAACTCCTGGGCTGACATAAAACTTGGTAGATAGTAACTCTGCAGGTAAATCACTTTCAACAGCTGCAGTAATAAATGTTTGTTCCGCCATCTTTGTAACTGAGGTTAATTGCAGGCGGCGAGCAGTGTCGAGCTCAGCGAAGATGTCATCAAGGATTAATACAGGTTCTGCACCATTTGATTTAAGTAAGTTGTATGAGCCGATACGTAATGAAATCGCCATCGACCAAGATTCGCCATGGCTTGCATAACCTTTTGCAGGGAAATCCCCGAGTTGTAAATGTAGATCGTCGCGGTGCGGGCCGATCAGAGATACACCGCGTTCTTGTTCTTGTCTGGCAACTTCAAGTTGCCGCTCAATTAAAACTTGGTGGTTATGATCAACGTCTGCCGATAAGTTTTCAGTGGAAGATTTGTAAGAAATTGATGCGCTTTTAACTTCATTGAGGTTTGCATAGTTCGCAGTTACATAAGGGTTGAGGTCATCAACTAACTTAATTCGTTCCGCGGTGAGCTGTGACCCATAGGTAATGAGTTGCTCTGTCCAAGGAATGATTGCGTTTTCGGGAGCGCGGGTTTTTAGAAGTGTATTTCTCTGTTTTACAACTCGTTCATAGTCAGAAATAACTCCTGCAAGTCGCGGTGATTGTGTGATTAATAATTTATCCATGAAGTCGCGGCGGTGTGTTGGTTCACCTCGCACAAGATCTAAATCTTCAGGTGAGAAATAAATGATTTGTAGCGCGCCCAATATTTCGCGTTGTGATTTAACAGGGTTTCCATTTAGTCGTGCGCGGTTGGCTTTGCTGGCATTGATCTCTAGGTCTACTTGTAGCTTTCTTCCATCGCTCTCAATTTCAGCGCGGATGATTGCTTGTTCGCTGCCGAGCGAAAGTAGTGGTTGGTTATTTGAGACGCGGTGTGAAGATAGATATGCGAGGTAAATCAAACTCTCGGCGATATTAGTTTTGCCACTGCCGTTATTTCCAATAAAGGTAATGGGGCCTGCGGGTAGTTCTAGCTCGAGAGTTTTATAAGAGCGGAAATTGGTGAGCGCTAAGCGCGTTACACGCATGGTTGTGGTTAAGAGGCGTAACGCATCGGCATCAACAGGTAACGGTAGTTATCAATTGATGGACCGTTAGGTTCTGCTCTACCTGTGAGGATCGCCGGTTTGTTGGAACCGGTAAATGAAATTTGAACAAATGGTGTTCCGACAGCTTGAAGACCATCTGCTAGGAATACTGGGTTAAATGCAATCGAGATTGGTTCGCCGTTGAGTAAGACGTCGATTGTTTCAGTTGCTTGCGCTTCTTCACCGGCGCCTGCTTCGAGTGAGACTCCACCATCTTTAAATTCAAGACGTAATGGAACTGTCTTATCAGTAACAAGTGCAACGCGGCGGACAGAGTCTAAGAATGGTGCAACTTCTACAACAGCTGTGGTTGTTGTCTCGGTTGGCAAAAGGTGACGGTATGGAGGGAATGTGCCATCAAGCATTCGCGATGTCATTGTTTTACCTTCGCCGCTAAAACCTGCAAGGCGATCATTTGAAGTTGTTGGTGCAAAAGAGAGTGAAACATTCTTTGTTCCTACTAGTGACTTTGCTGCATCTGCCAGTGTGCGAGCGCGCATGAGCGCTGATGTTGAAACGCCGGGTGTTGCTGGGTTCCAATTAAATTCGCGAACTGCTAGACGGTAGCGATCTGTTGCAGCAAGTGTGATTGTCTCTTCAGTGATTTCAACATGGACACCTGTAAGTGTTGGTAGTGAATCATCGCGGCCTGCAGCGATAGCAACTTGTGCAACCGCTGTTGCAAATGTGTCACTTGCAACTGTGCCGGTTGTTTCAGGAAGCTCTGGAAGATTTGGGTATTCATTTAATGAAAGTGTTGGGAGTGTGAATTTTGCGGCACCTGATGTAACAAGTACACGTGTTCCATCTAAAGTAATAGTGATTGGTTTATTTGGTAGCGAGCGGCTAATTTCCGCGAGCAACTTTCCTGGGACAAGTACTGCGCCCTTCTCTAAAACATCTGCTTTAAAGTGCGCCTTACTTGATGTCTCTAAATCTGATCCTGATAGAACAACGTCGTCGCCGGTTGCATCGATCTTGATACCAAGAAGCTCGGTTTTGATTGGGCGTGTAGATAGCGACCGGGATACCCAGTTGACTCCATCAGTTAAAGAATTTTGATCAACAGTAAATTTCACGCCGTAGCCCTCGCACTCATCGGATTTAGTAGTACACGAACTGTAATTTGAGAACGGTCCGCTTGGAAATGGGATTTATATATATAAAGGTAGTAGTAGTAACCGCAGAGGAAAGCTGTGGATAAAGTATAAAAGCGCAGGTCAGAACCTATATTTAACCCTTTCCTATTGTGGGAAACCGAGGTAAAAGTGTGGAGAAGCGCTGTATATCTATCGATCATCAACCCCACCCTTTTTCTAAATACGCTTAAAAAGATCTGTTACCCACATATTTGCCCGCTCTATCCACAGTTATCCACACCTTATCCCCACCTTGGGGGTAAAGAGGGTGAAAACGGACATTTTGTCCCTCGGCGGTTACGCCTTGGTCTGCTGCTTAATTCTGGTGGTGAGCTCGTTGACCTGGTTATAGATCGAACGGCGCTCAGCCATAAGCTCGCGGATCTTTCGATCTGCGTGCATCACCGTTGTGTGATCGCGGCCGCCGAAAGTCTGACCAATCTTAGGAAGAGAGAGTTCAGTGAGCTCGCGACACAAGTACATCGCAATCTGTCGAGCATTTACCAGAGCGCGAGAACGAGAGGTGCCACAGAGATCATCGAGGGTAAGGCTGAAGTAAGCGGCGGTCTGAGCCATGATTGTTGGCGCCGTGATTTCAGATGTGACATCACTTGGAATTAAATCTTTAAGAACGATCTCAGCAAGACCCATATCAACTGGCTGGCGGTTAAGTGACGCGAAAGCAGTTACGCGAATAAGTGCGCCTTCAAGCTCGCGAATATTTGTAGAGATTTTGCTTGCGATAAATTCAAGGACATCATCCGGCGCATTTAATTTATCTTGTGCAGCTTTCTTACGAAGAATTGCAATACGTGTTTCAAGTTCAGGCGGCTGAATATCTGTAATCAAACCCCACTCGAAGCGTGAACGAAGTCGATCTTCAAGTGTAGTTAATTGTTTCGGCGGGCGATCTGATGAAATAACTATTTGTTTATTGGCGTTATAGAGCGTATTAAAAGTATGGAAGAACTCTTCCTGGGTACGTTCTTTATTCTCTAAGAATTGGATATCGTCAACGAGCAAGATATCTAGGTCGCGATATCGGCGTTGGAAAGCAGTTGCTTTATCGTCACGGATTGAGTTAATGAAGTCGTTGGTAAATTCTTCTGAAGATACATAACGAACACGAACATTTCCGTAGAGCTCTTTTGCATATGCACCGATTGCGTGAAGCAAGTGGGTCTTGCCTAAACCTGATTCGCCGTAAATAAAGAGCGGGTTGTATGCCTTCGCTGGAGCTTCAGCGACAGCAAC
>CAZSEW010000044.1:0-5656 GCA_964606025.1 uncultured Candidatus Planktophila sp. | reverse complement strand
ACAATCAAACGCGGGGGAGATGTCTGGCGATGATTGAAATTTCGCATCTCTCGGTCTTTCGCGGCAAACGCGAAATCATTAAGGATTTCTCTGCCACGATTCCCGCAGCATCAATTACTGCAATAACTGGAGCAAATGGTTCTGGAAAGAGCACACTTTTGGCAGCCCTTGCCGGAGATCTTGAGTATCAGAGCGGTGAGATTAAGTACTCATCACAGGAGCTTCGAGAGATTAGTTTGCAGGAGCAAGCCACTATTCGAAGCGTGGTTCTGCAGAATCAGAGTTACTGGCTCTCCTTTACGGCGCGAGAAGTAATCTCGATGGGGCAAGATTCGGCATCACTTGCCCGCATTGATTCGATACTCGACGTGTTAGATATGGAGAGCTTTGCAGATCAAGCTGTTACGACCTTATCTGGCGGTCAATCACAGCGCGTTGAAATAGCCCGTGCGCTTATTCGCGATACACCCGTCTATCTCCTTGATGAGCCACTGTCTGCCCAAGATTCGCAGAGCAAGAAGAGAATTATTTCCTACTTAAAAACCCTGCGAGATCAAGGAAAGACAATATTGGTCATCGCGCATATTGATCGCGACTCTTTAAGCTGGTGTGATCAGGTTATTGATCTGCTCTAGGAGCAGCGGCCAACTCTTTGCAAAACTTGGATGAAGCGGCAGGCGCGTAACATCATCAAGTTTTACCCAACGAACTTCATATGATTCATCGTTGAGTTCATGGCCTTCTAAATTCTTATTTGCAAGAGCAATAACCGTTGAGTAACTCCAGCCATCGTGATCATCAGTAAAGGTATGCAGAGGTTCTAAATCATCGGGATTGATGCCGGTCTCTTCCACTGCTTCGCGGATGGCACCTTCAATAATGCTCTCATGTGAATCACGTGCACCACCTGGAATTCCCCAGGTATCACCGTTATGCACCCACGGTGCGCGGTGTTGTAAGAAGATTGCGCCATCTCGAATAATCAGAAGACCCGCGGCGCCGTGTTTTCCCCAATGTTTCGAACCGCATGCGCATTCGATCCATCCATCTCCATCGCGCGCAGCCATACCCCTAGAGTGTCATAACTATCCACAGTCTGCTTTTTATCTTCGTTATTCAATCAGGCAACGACCTACCCTGCCGCGCATGAAGAGAACCGTACTTATTGCAGTAATTGCCCTTTCGGTACCTGCGCCTTCTCATGCACAAGAGTGCATCGAAAAGGCGTGCATCGAGGTCTATACCCAAGATGGAAAGATCGTTATCGAGGGACGTAAAGGCACTGGTCCGGTTGAGAAAAAATCTGTAGCACCAGCACCTGCCAAGAGTCGTAAGCCAGTTGTGCCGAAGAACGTTGCCCCAGTTCCCAAAGTCACTGCATCTGCAAAGCCGAAGGTCACAACAGCAACAAAGAAGCCCGTTGTGAAGAAACCTGTTCGTAGAAAAGCTACAACCCCTGCGACATCGTTAAGCGATAAGTTAGTTGAGATTCTGCCTACGGCCGGGATTGCTTATTCACCATCATTTCAGCCTCTAATCAAAGTGCCGGTCTTCTTCTGGTGCGATGTTCCTCCGATAGTTACCAAGAAGATCAAGATTGTTGGTGAAGTAGTTGAGGTATCACTGAAGCCGACATTTCTCTGGCATTACGGAGATGGAGTTATCTACTTAACTCGTAAGGCAGGTGGTCCATACCCGGATGGCGAGATTCAACATTCGTACTCAAAACCTGGCCACTATCTCGTGCAGCTCATTACCAAATGGGATGGCGAGTTTACGGTGCAAGGCGTCACCACCCAGATTCCAGGAAAGATCGAATCTGTTGCAATCGTTCCGATCACTGTCGTTGCAGCTCCAACTCGCTTTTCAGCGCCCGTTCAACTCTCTCGCTAATTAACTCACCATCAATCTGAAAGGTTTTTAAATGTCCACACTTACATCCCCACACGATCTACTAGCCGCTGTTCCATTCTTGATTGGCTACCATCCCAGCAATTCATTGGTTCTCGTTGCGCTCAAAGATGACTCTGTCGGAATGGCGATGCGCGTTGATCTGCCGACTGAAGCAACCAGTTCTAGCTATGACTTACTTGCAACTCACTTCACCCGCGAAGATGCTGATGGCGCATTCCTTGTTGCCTATATTCCTTCTGATTGTGAAACGGGTGAGAGCGTATTAATCAACGCCAGCGCTGCTTTGATGCGGGCGGGTGTTGAAATCAAAGAGTCACTTCTCGTTCAGAGCAATCGCTTTAGATCTCTACTGTGTATCGATGCAACCTGTTGCCCACCTGAAGGCAGTGCAGTGCCCGAAATTGATTCATCACGTATCGCAGCCGAACACGTGATTGCAGGTCACCCAATGCCATATCAAAATGTTGATCAACTCATCGATTCAATTGCAGCGCTGCCATCTTCTCTCGATCCTGATTGGCTAGCTGAAGTAAATTCTTACTGGGTGGAAAGCGATGCCGAAGAGCTCAATGATTTGCAACGCGATGGCGCAACAGCTGTTATCGATCTTGCCGGAGAATTTGAGGCAGGACGAGCGGCAGAAGATCGTGAACTAGTTGCCCGAGTCATTGGTCGCATGAGCGATATCCAGGTTCGCGACTTTGCACTGGGTAGCCATACTCCCGAGACCACCGATTGCTATTGGCAGATGTGGCGCGAACTTCTAGTGGCAGCACCTCGCGGATTTGTGGCACCCATTGCCTCGGTCTTTGCAGCCCTGGCTTACGAACGCGGTGAAGGTGCGCTGGCGCAGAAGGCTCTTGATCGAGCCCTAGCCGATGATGAGAAATATTCGCTAGCGCTGCTTCTGCGCCGAGTCTTTACCGCAGGATGGCCCGCCCAATCCTTTACGGCGATGCGTAAGGAGCTCCATCCAAAAGTGGTCGCTGGAATTTTCGGGTAATATTTCCACCGGTCACGAGTTCTAGTTGTAAGCCCCGGCTGACTAGACGGCAACCCTCCACCGCGGTGGGGTGCTCCGGGTGACGACCAGGCAGATTGCTCTTTGGTGCACATCAAGGGTAGCTGCAAGTGCGTGAAGGATTTATATATGAGTAAGCGACCAAGTACTGAAGTCACCGGAGCGTGGCTTGAGGGCGATGATCCAGGTGATCGTAAATTCATCAATATTGGTTCGCTCATTCTGGAAAGCGGCGAAGAGCTTCCCGATATCACCATCGCATATCAAACATGGGGCACACTCAATAAAGATAAATCCAATGCAATTCTGATCAACCATGCAATGACTGGTTGGTCTGATGTCACTGGTTGGTGGCCACAGATGGTTGGGCCCGGACTTCCATTTGATACCGATAAATATTTCATCGTCTGTCCTAATGTAATCGGCGGTTGTCAGGGATCAACCGGCCCTTCAAGTATTGCGCCAGATGGAAAGCGCTACGGCTCACGTTTTCCCATCATCACAATTCGCGACATGGTCAATGCCGAGGTTGCATTTAGCAATGCGCTCGGAATTGATAAGTACTTACTTGCCGTCGGTCCATCACTGGGTGGAATGCGCTCGCTGGAATGGGCAATTCAATTACCTGATCGCGTTGGTGCAATCTGCACAATCGGCTCATCGGCAGTTGCAACGGGCGATCAAATAGGCACTGCCTCCGTGCAGATTCGCGCCATTAAATCTGACCCTCATTTCAACGGCGGGGATTACTACGAACAAGAACGTGGACCACTCGATGGATTAGGAATTGCCCGCCGAATTGCCCACCTGACCTACCGAACTGAATCCGAGATGGATGTGCGTTTTGGCCGCCAGCTTCAGGGAGATGACACTGGTCGCTACGCCGTTGAGTCATATCTGGACCACCAGGCAGAGAAGTTGGCGAAGAGATTTGATGCCAATACCTATATCGCCCTCACAGATGCGATGAACTCACATGACGTTGGTCGAGACCGAGGGGGAGTCGCCAAGGCGCTCTCAGCCATCACAGTGCCCGTTGTAGTGGTCTCTATCGATACAGATCGCCTCTTCGTGCCTCGACTTCAGGTTGAGATATCTGAGTTAACGCCTACGGCAGACGCTCCCATCGTCATTAGTTCTGACTTTGGCCACGATGGATTCTTAGTTGAGGCAGAAGCGATGGGCGATGCGATTCGGCACGCCTTGCAGGTTGCGGGTACAATATAGGTATTACCTCGAGCAGTTCGAGGAAAGTTTTAAACAAAAACCAAAAGGACAATTGTGGCTGTAATTAGTGCGCTCAAAAACAAGGCAAAAGGCAAGAAAGCTGCCCCTGCTAAGAAGGCTGTGACTAAAAAGGCTGTCGCAAAGAAGGCTGCTCCTGCAAAAAAGGCCGTTGCTAAAAAAGCCGTTGCTAAGAAGGCTGCCCCAGTTAAGAAAGTTGCAGCAAAGCCGGTAAAGCCTGTCAAGGTTGAGATTAAGAAAGATTTAACTGCCAAAGAAGTACAGCAACTTGTCGATCTCAAGAATGCAATTGCGCGCCAGAAAGAGATTGTTGAAACACTTGCTGCAAGCGGTATCGATAATTATCGCAAAGCCGTTAAGAAAGAGTTTATGGCGCTCGCACTCGAAGCCCGCCAGTTAGATGTTGAGATTCCAGAAGCTACAGAGAAGGCTCGTAAGGCTGGACTCGGTTCACCAAGCCGCATCCTGTCAAAGGCGCAGCTTGCACTGATTGCTCCAAAGGAAGAGCCAAAACCTGTTGCCGAAGCGCCTGAAAGAGGTGCAAAAGCTGCAATCGTTCTCGATGAAGATGGCAACGAGATTGTTGTTGAGGAAATTGAACTTGAAGATGTTGAAACTCTCATTGCAGAGGCGACAGATATCATCGATGCAGAGGCAGATGGAAAAGATCAGCCACGCGTTGTAACTCTCTCAGATGAGACAAAGAATGAAGAAGGTTCATTTACCCTTCTTGACTCTGATGCCGATGATGAAGAAGAAGATAAAAACGAGCGCGAGAAGCATAAGAAAGATCTTAAGAATGTAAATCTCGTTCTCGAAGCGATCAACGGCAAGATTCAGGGCGTTGAAGTACCGCCTAAGCACAATATTGATCAGGCTGATGCGAAGGCTCTGACCTATAAGCAGATTCAGCAACAGTTTGCTATGAGCACCTTCAATGAGAAGTCAGCAAAACTTATTGCCGAAGCGATCAACCAGGGATACCTCAAAAACCTGGAAGAGCTTCAATACTTCTTTAACGAGCAAGCTCGATTTATCCAGATTGAAATCAAGCGCCTTCCGCCAGAACAGACAGTTCTTACAGCAGGTGCTACCGCAGACCCTGTAAAGGATTACCTGAAGCAGATTGGTCGCGTTGCACTTCTTAATGCAGAGCTTGAAGTAGAACTTGCTACTCGTGTTGAAGCCGGCCTCTTTGCAGAGGAGAAGCTGAAGAATGAGAAGAAGATTGATAAGAAACTCAAGCGCGAGCTCGAGTGGATCGTTGAAGATGGAAAGCGCGCAAAGAACCACTTGTTAGAGGCGAACCTTCGTCTCGTAGTTTCTCTGGCAAAGCGTTACACCGGTCGTGGAATGCTCTTCCTTGACTTGATTCAGGAAGGAAACTTGGGTCTTATCCGTGCAGTTGAGAAGTTCGACTACACAAAGGGTTACAAGTTCTCTACCTATGTAACTTGGTGGATCCGTCAGGCGATC
>CAZSEW010000043.1:0-5732 GCA_964606025.1 uncultured Candidatus Planktophila sp. | reverse complement strand
GGAACGTACTGATAGATCGAGGAAGCTCCTGGGTCGATTGAAACCTCGCGCGATTTAACAGTGTGTCGAGAAAGTTTCTTCACGACAGCTTGTAAATGCTCCGGAGTTGTTCCACAACATCCGCCGATCAATGAGATTCCGTAATCATTGACGAAAGTTTCAAGCGCTACTGCCAATTCTTCAGGACCAAGCGGGTATTCAGCCCCGTTCTTACCGAGGATAGGAAGACCAGCATTTGGCATCACAGAGATTGCAACCTTGGAATTCTTTGATAGGTAGCGCAAATGTTCCGACATCTCTGCTGGCCCTGTTGCGCAGTTCAAACCAATCAGATCGATATCGAGTGGTTCAAGTGCATTGAGGGCTGCACCGATTTCAGATCCGAGCAACATCGTGCCTGTCGTTTCGACTGTCACTTGTGCAATCACCACGACATCACGCTCTGACTCTTGAACAGCTAAGCGAGCACCGTTGACTGCAGCTTTAGCTTGCAGCAAATCCTGTGTAGTCTCAATTAAAAGAGCATCTGCTCCTGAATCAACGAGACCTTTTGATGCGGTGTAGTAGGCGTCTTTCAACTTCTGGTATGTCGTATGTCCAAGGCTGGGCAATTTGGTACCGGGACCGAGTGAACCAAGAACGAAACGCTGATGATCAGGTGTTGAGGCAGCATCGGCTGCTTCGCGAGCGATCTTTCCTCCCGCAAAAGCTAATTCGTAAATTCGATCTTCAATGTCATATTCAGCGAGGTTGGCCCAATTCGCGCCGAAGGTATTAGTCTCAATCGCATCTACGCCGACCGATAAATATTTATCATGAACTGAGCGCACGAGATCAGGGCGGGTTATATTGAGAATTTCATTACAGCCCTCAAGACCTTGAAAATCCTCGAGTGAAGGATCTGCCGCCTGGAGCATTGTTCCCATTGCGCCATCAGCGATGACAGTGCCCTGTGCCAGGGCTCGCCGAAGAGCCCCATCCACTAGCTTCTGCGGTGTTTTCTCACTCGTCACGACGCTGAGGTTACCGTAAGGTGTCGATGTGGAGATTCATCAAATTCCGGCACTTCGCTCCCCTGTCATGGTGATTGCATTTACAGGTTGGAATGATGCCGCTGAAGCCGCTACAGGTGCGGCATCTCACCTTCTCGGTTGTTGGACCGATCCCGTCTTTGATGTGGTCCCAGAGTTAATCGCTGATGTAGACCCAGAAGATTTCTATGACTTTCAAGTAAATCGTCCAACAATCTCTGTCGATGAATCGAGCGTTCGAAATCTATCGTGGCCCGGTACTCAAGTTTTTGGATTGAGAACGCCTTCTTTACCTCATGATTTCATTGTCGTAAACGGTGTTGAACCATCGATGAAGTGGAAGAGATTCACCGCAGATCTACTCGATCTTGCTGATGATCTCGAAGCGGAAATGATCATCACTATGGGTTCAATGCTTGCAGATACTCCACACACGAGGCCCATAACAGTCAGTGGAAGCGGTGCGCATCCTGATATCGCTAAACGTCTCGGCGTTGAGATTAGTAAATATGAAGGTCCCACTGGAATTCTGGGCGTGATTCAAGATGCATGCCTTCGCAGGGGCATGGATGCAATCTCACTCTGGGCCGCTGTTCCACACTATGCATCCAATTCACCTTCCCCCAAAGCGATTCTCGCCCTCGTCAATGCACTTGAGGATTTCCTTGAAATCACGATCCCGCAAGGAGATCTACCGATCGAATCGTCTCGGTGGGAAGAAGAAGTTACTGATTTAGCAAAGGAAGATTCCGACGTAGCGGAGTACGTTAAAGCCTTGGAAGAGAGTAAAGATGCTGCAGAACTTCCGGAAGCGACCGGCGAATCGATTGCACGCGAGCTAGAACGATTCTTGCGACGACAGAGCGGTGATTAAAGAGCAAGGCCTAAGAGAGAATCCAGAGCTCGCGAGAGTTCACCCGCTTCTCCCCCAACAGCCCCGCTCTCAGTTTCATTCATCCATAATCGAATGTCATGCAGAACCTTTGGAGTATTCAAATTTTGACTCAAGCTGTCACAGATAGCTTGAATTAAATCACTTGTAGGAGCAACATCTACACGCGAGAGATTGCTTCGTAGTCTTTCAATTTCAATTGTTGCGTTTTCGATAAGTTCGGCTCTCCACATTAAGTCTTCACGATAGTCGTGACCCATAAGAGCCCAACGAATAGCAACGGGTTCAACTCCTTCGGCAATCAAACGGGATACAAAAACTAGATTTCCAAGAGATTTACTCATCTTTTGTCCATCTAATCCCACCATTCCAGCATGGACATAAGTGCGAGAAAACTTTTGACCAGTCATAGCTACAGATTGGGCCGCAGACATCTCGTGGTGAGGAAAGATTAAATCGCTGCCCCCGCCTTGAATATCTATGGAGAATTCATCGGTTGCAGAGATGTTGAGGTACTTAAGGGCGATTGCAGAACATTCAATATGCCAACCTGGTCGCCCAGGTCCGAAGCTACTTTGCCATCCAGGCTCGCCATCGCGCTGTGACAACCAGAGAAGTGCATCCAGTGGATCTTCTTTACCCACTCTCTGCGGATCGCCGCCTCGTTCACTGAAAATCGCTAGAGCTTCATCATCCGTGAGATGAGAACGGGCGCCAAAATCTGAATCACTACGGACTCTAAAGTAAAGATCCTTATCTACGAGGTAAGTGGTTTCATTCCTTTTGAGAGTCTCAATAGCCTCAACAATTTGCTGCATCGCTTCTACAACACCCACGTAGCTATCAGGTGGAATCACGTGGAGGTCAGTCATATCTCCGCGGAAAAGATCAATCTGAGATTGCGCGAGATCCTTCCAATCAACGCCATCACGCTTTGCACGTTCCAGAAGCGGATCATCAATATCGGTAATGTTCTGAACAAAGAGAACGTCCGCACCAGAAGCTCGTAAATATCGGTTTACTAAATCGAAAGTCAGGTAGGTCGCTGCATGCCCCAAGTGAGTAGCGTCGTAAGGAGTAATACCGCAGACATATAGGCGGTAGAGATCTTTTTTCGGGAGAGTTACAAGGCTCTGACTCGCAGAGTCAAATAGAGAAAGAGGCTTAAGTGAATATGTGGCAGGGAGTTCAGGAATATAGAGAGACGGCCATGAACGCATATGAGGACTTTACTTTAAAAGGGTGGCCACGGCACGGCTGGCCACTGGTCGCTTGGTTCTGGAAAAGTCCTCTCGTCAAGTAGTCGGTCAATCCGACCTAGTAACGCTTTAAACTCGATATCGCTGATCAGGCTCGTGAACAACTCTTCTTTACTTATCAGGGATTGACGCAATTTCTGAAGTTGTTCTAACTCTTGGTCTGAGAATTTCTGTGAGGCCCATTGCCAGAGAACTGTTCTCAACTTATCTTCTTCATGAAACGTCACTCCATGATCGCATCCAAATAACTTCCCATCACGAGATGGAATTAAGTGTCCAATCTTCCTATCGGTATTGTTAACGACGGCATCGAATAGAGCCATCGCCCTCAGAGATTCGTGGTCCTCACGATAGAATAGAGCGAGATCTACCGACTCGTCGATATCTATCCATTGCTGAACCATTCCAATGCCAAATGGTCCATCCCGCAGAATCGTAAGCGGCACTAGATTCCATCCACCCATTTCACTGATGAGAAATGCGGCATACTCACGTTGAGCTAAGTTTCCATCAGGGAAGTCCCAGAGTGGTCTCTCGCCCGCAACTGGCTTATAAATAACGCGAACTTCATCTTCTCCTTCGACAATCGTTCCGTAGAGAGTGGCATTGGAAGCATCAACAAGTCGACCAGTAACCGTAAGTGTTCCTTCACTCATCAATCTCTCGAGCGAACTCATCTTCGATATCCGTTAGCTCGTGGGCAAAGGTGGCCACGTGAATCAATTGGGCCACCACAGAAAGGACAGGGTAGGCGTCCTGCACCCACAACTGTCATGGCACGCTTCGAGAATCGCGATGCTTCATGGGGTGTTATTGATACCCGCAAGATATCTCGATCACTACTTAAATCATCTACATCGACAAACTCACTCTGATTGTTCTCTTCCTCGGATACAGCCTGAAAATCTATTTGAATCAATCCAACGTTTTGATCATAAGCAAGCCCAATGAGACCCACGCGGAACTCTTCCTCAATGGGTGAACTCAACGGTTTCTCATCGCGAGGTAATGGAATCAAGGTAAAGGTAGGTACAACTTGTTTAATCTCCTTGAGCATATAGACAAGTCGTTCTGCAAGTGCTTGCACTTGGCTCTTCTCGAGAGAGACGGAGATTAATCGAACACCATCTTCAGCTTGAATAAAGAAAGTTCGCTCCCCCGGCTCTCCCACTGTACCGACAGTGAATCTCGCAGGTTCTTTAAACTCGATGACCCGATGGTTCATTTACTTCTCTTAGCCTTATCTCCGGCTCCACCACCTAGGAGGGCCTTCATGGACTTTGGACTCTGAATGAATTTCGCAAAGTCGCTCGTCTTATCGTTATAGGCAATAAGGCGAGAGGTGCTTCCATCAAAATCAATAACGGTTACTGAGGCGGGATCAATTATTAGCGATTGAAAATCGTCGAGTTTCATCTTGAGGCAAGAGGCCACAATCGCCTTGATGACATCGCCATGGCTAACAACGAGATGGTTACTACCTTTCTTAGTTGCTCCGAGCTCCCGAATCGTCATAAAGGAACGCTTCTGCATTGCCGTGAACTTCTCTCCACCGGGGAAAGTGACCTTGCTCGGCGAACTCTGTATCTCTTGCCACAACTTCTCTCTGGATAACTTTGATAGTTTCTTCCCGCTCCACGTGCCGTAATCCATTTCGATTACTTGATCATCCAATAGATATTCACCAATTCCGGAACCGTAAGGGGAAGCAACCCATGGGCCAATCGTCTCTTGGCATCTCTGCATCGGGCTAACTCGTACGGAATCGAATTTCACAGAACCGATTCTTTCGACCAGTTTCTCTGCTTGTTCCTGACCTGATTTACTCAATGAAATGCCTGAAATCTGTCCCGCTAAAACGCCAGAGTCATTTGCCACGGAAAGGGCATGCCTTAAGAGAAAGATTCGACTCACAACACGAAGGTTATCGCGAAAATTGTAATCAGCGCTTTTTGAGATTTCCCTTGCTAGGGTGGTCATTATGGAGATGAGAAGAGTTGGAAAGAGTGGGCTCTCACTTTCCCGCCTTGGTCTCGGAACAATGACGTGGGGTCGTGATACCGACACTCATGAAGCTGCTGATCAATGTCGCGCATTTATCGAAGCCGGTGGAAATTTCTTCGATACTTCTTCAACCTATGGCGACGGTGATAGCGAGCGAGTAATTGGTGGCTTGATCGGCACTCTCTTCAAGCGAGAAGATGTTGCCATTGCGACAAAGGCGGGTGTTTCGTACGCAGATGGTTCTCGCAAAATTAACAACTCTCGCCAATCCCTTATTGCTGATTTAGATAAATCACTTACTCGTCTAGAGACCGACTATGTAGATATCTGGCAGATTCATGCATGGGATCCAACAACCCCCCTGGAAGATTCATTATCGGCACTTGACTACGCCTATTCATCTGGAAAGGCTCGTTATGTTGGGCTTTCTAACTTCTCTGGATGGCAAAGTGCGCGTGCAATTACGATTCAAGAATCCAATAGCGCAAAAGCACCGATTGTTTCCAATCAAGTTGAGTACTCACTTCTCAATCGCAGTGCTGAAGC
>CAZSEW010000042.1:0-5790 GCA_964606025.1 uncultured Candidatus Planktophila sp. | reverse complement strand
TGATTGTGTAATCGTGACCCGAACGTCCTTCAAATCCTTCACGGGTGGTGAGGCCGTATCCAATTGTGCGACGCTGCGGTTGGCGCTCTTTCGTCCAGTGTCCGTAAAAATCTAGAATCTCATCAGCGTTTTCTGCAAGAGGTAACCAGTATAAGAAGTGTTCTAATGAATAGTCCCCGTCGGCAATATTTGTCACTGTTGCGTTGATCAGCAAAACATCCGAAGGTGTCAGTGAATATTCGATACTAATTTCCAAGCCTGCGATTGCATCTAAAAATACTGCGTTAAGTGACTGGTCTTTCTGCGTTGCTGATTTCAATGAAAAAGAGTTAGAGGCGTTGACGCCGGCGCGGTGACCGCGAAGTGCGGGATGTCCGATAAACCCACGAGAGTGTTCGCGAAGAATTAAATTGCGTGGAGAAACATCAAGTCCCCCGTGGAAAGATGGTTTTGTAAGTGCAGCCGAGACTGCCGCTTCATTCTTCTTGCTGACTTCAACTTTCTTGCCCCAGTAAAGAATTGAGAGAGTGTCTGAACTATTGTCGAAAATAATGGAAGATCGAGATTGACTCAGATGAAACACAATAAATTCCTGACTTCGATTGATTTGATGGGGGTTGGTGAAGTTATTTAGTGAATCTAATTAGTGACAGTACATGTAAAGAGAAAGAGGCGCCGATTGAGTAAACCGGCGCCTCTTCCCGTCGACTTTAGAGCCTAATTAGCCTGCAAGTGCAGCATTTGCTGCCTTGTTAGCTTCGGTAAGCAAGTCCTGAGCCTTACCTTGAGACTGGAAGATCTTCTCAAAGAATGGCTTCAACGCAGCTGAAACTGCAGCTTGGTTTGGAGCCATTGGCGGAATAAAGGTTGACTTTGTATTTGCAACCTTTGTAAATCCTGCAATATCTACACCAGCTGCCTTGAAAGCCTTAAATGCCTTTGTAGTTGATGTTGAGATTGCTGGGAAGACAACGTGCTTTGAAGCAATGATGTCCTGGCAAGCAGTTGATCCAAGGAAGAGAACCCACTCAAGTGATTCTTCCTGGTTCTTTGACTTGCTGTTGATTGAATCTGCAAGACCATTGAACATTGTGCGTGGACCAGCAGCAGCTCCTGGCTGAACTGCGAACTTAATGTCGCCGCCCTTAACCTTGAGAGTGTCGTTGATTTCCCATGAGCCCTTAAATGAAGCAACGAGCTTTCCTGAGTTCCAGAGTTCTGTTGTTCCAAGACCACCGGTCTTATTTGGATTCATGATGAAGCCAGCCTTGATTCCCTTAGCAACCCAAGCAAATACTTCAGCAAGCTTTGGGCTGTCGTAGTAGTACTTAGATCCCCATGGGTTCTTATCGAGGTACTTGAAGCCGTTTGAGTTTGCAAGACCTGACCAGTATGTCTGTCCCCATGCATCGCCAGCATCTGGCGCAGATAGACCGTATGTTGCAACGTTATTTGCATCAAACTTCTTTGAAAGTGCGTTGTTACCGTTCTTGTCCTTTGTTACAGAGCGAAGGAACTTCTCGAAGCTTCCGCCATCCTTTGCATTCCATGAAAGTGCGTTAACACGTGCTGCTGGGTAACCAGCTCCATTTGCAAGAGATGAATCGTATGCAAGAGCGATTGTGTCGAAGTCCTTAGGAAGACCGTACTGGCCACCATTCTTGCCCCAGAGCTCATAAAGTCCAGCCTGGTACTGAGTTGTGTCTACCTTGGCAGCCTTTACGCCAGCTGAGATATCTACGATCTGCTTAGCGTTAAGGAATGTCTGGTAATAAGCAAGGTGGTTTGTGAAAACGTCAATCTTTCCATCACCTGTCGAAAGTGATGTACGAACTGCTGTCCAGTAATCATCCCAACCTGCCTGAGTAATCTTGACAGTTGTACCTGTCTTTGCCTTGAAGGCATCAGCGCAAGCCTGGTATGCAGGCTGCTGGCGGTCATCCCATAACCAGTAGTTGATTGTGGTTGCCGCGCTTGCTTGAGTAGCTGAAACAAGTGGCGCTACTGTCGCTGTAAAAAGTGCAACAACAATTGCTGCTGCAACTCTCTTATTTGTGCGTCGCATTGCATTCCTTTCCAAAGACCAGTTGGAACTTCCAACTGGCAACCACGTTTTTCACGCGGCAATCCGAACCGAGGGGTTGCGGAAATCTATATCTACTTAAAACCGCCCAACTGAATTGAGCCAATCATCTTCTTTCCAAAAATCGCCAAAATTATGATCACCGGAATAATCGTCATAGTGGTTGCGGCCATTAGGCCAGCCCAATCTGGCGCAGTCGAAGGCGACTGAGCAAGGAATACGCGAAGGCCCACTGTTAAGACGCGCTTGTTCTCATCATTTGCAACTAGATATGGCCAGAGATATTCATTCCAAGCGGTTACACCTGTAATGAGTGCTAGCGTAAAAATAGGCGGCAACGACATGGGAATCACGATGCGGCGCAAACGTCCAAAGACCCCAAGGCCATCGAGCTCTGATGCTTCCTCGATCTCTTTCGGAAAGGAGATAAAGAATTGACGCATAAAGAAGACAGCGAATGGTGTTCCAAATACAAATGGCAGAACTGATCCTGTAAAAGTATTGAGCAAATTGAGTTTGATAATCAAAATGAAGTTAGGAATTGTCGCAAACATTCCTGGGACAAGAAGTCCGGACATCAATATATAGAAGATTGCGCTGCGCCCACGGAAATTCAGTCGGGCAAGGGCATAGCCTGCAAAGACTGCAAAGAAGACAGTTCCGAAGACAATCACTGTTGTGAATTTGATGGAGTTCCACAGGTAAAGCAAGAAGTTCAGACTTGCACCCGAGCCACCCATCGCCTGAGCTTCCTCTAACGTTGCAAATCCAAGGATGCGCTTAAAGTTATTAAGTGACATGCCATCTGGGAATAAATCTAAAGAGCTTGAGAATAAGTTGGTATTTGGCGAAAGGGCGGTGCGAAGCATCCAAAAAACAGGGAAGAGCGAGATAAAGAGAACGAGACCAAGGAAAATCCAGGCACCTAGCTTCCCTATCGAAAACTTGGCTTTACGCGCTTGGAGATATGAGATGCTCATGCGTTACTCAAATCTGATTCATTGGCACGTGCAATGCGCATCTGAATTACCGAGAAAATAGCCAAGAAAATCAATAAGAGCGTTGCCATCGCGGCTGCATATCCAATCTTGTACTGCTCAAATGCTTTCTCGAAGATGTAGTAATTGATCGCACGAGTAGCGTTCATTGGGCCACCATCTGTTGCAATCACCATGGTGTCAAAAATTTGGAATGATCCAATAAAGGAAACGACCATAACCATTACCAATACTGGACGAAGCAGTGGCATTGTGATCTTTGTAAAGAGTCGCCATTCAGATGCTCCATCTAACGCGCCTGCTTCATAGAGACTCTTTGGAATCATTTGAATTCCTGCGTAAATCAGAAGTGATGTGTATCCAACAAATCGCCATGTGTTGACAAATGCAACTGTCGGCATCGCCATCGTTTCAGATCCGAAGAAGAGATATCCAGGGTGTCCGAAGAGTGCAAGGAATTGATTGAAAACACCAATAAGTGGATTGAGCATCCAGCGATACAACATCGCAGCAGATACACCTGGAATGAGCCAAGGCATCAAGATTGCAATACGAATCCATGTACGAGTAGTCAAACGATCCATCGCCACAGCTAAAGCCAGCGCAATAATTGTTTGAGAACCAATATTGATTACTACGTACTGCAGCGTTACACGGATTGCGTTCCAGAAAATAGGATCAGCGAATACCTTCGAATAGTTTTCGAAACCAACATTTGCTCCAGGATTACCTAAATCGATGGTGTCGGTAAAGCTCAACATGATTCCGCGAACAGTCGGATATATATAGAAAAGGGCGAAACCAATCATTGTTGGTAGCAACAAGATAAATGCGTACTTACCCTGACGATCGCGTCGGATGACTTTTTTGGGGCTCACCTTAAACAAGATTGAACCTCTTAAAAGTAGAAATATTTAGGAACGTTCCAACAAAGGGCAGAACAAGAGTGAGATGGCTTCCCTCAAAGCGCGCCTTGTCTCTCATGCAAATCCCCTGTCTCGGAAGTTGGAACGTTCCAACAAGCCGTACTCAACAACATCACAGGGCTTGGGTCAACGATTCGCCAGAGAAAATTTCATAACAGTTTGGTAACGTGGCCGCATGAAGCGGGCTCCTACTCTCAACGATGTGGCGAAGTTAGCCAAGGTTTCTCGCTCGCTGGTCTCGCTGGTCTTCCAGGATTCACCCAAGGTCAGCCCGGAAAAACGTGCCGCCGTACTGAAGGCCGCTGCCAAGCTTGGGTATCAACCCAATGAATCTGCTCGCAGACTTAAATCTTCGGTAACTAAGACCGTCGGCGTCGTTCTCACAGACATCCACAATCCCTACTACGGCGAAATTTTCTACGGAGTAGAAAATGCGGGATCTGAATCAGATTACAAACTCTTAATCGGAAACGCTGGGTTTGAATCTGACGATATGAATCAGCGCGCTCGAATTATGGGCGCTCGGCAATTAGATACTGTCAAGACGGTTAGAAGCCAGATGGTTGACGGTCTAGTTTGCTCGTCACTTCGAACCCAACCTGATGATTTATTTGCCGCGATCGGAAGTACTCCCCTTGTTCTCATTGGTCATACCAATGCCGCGCTTGCGAAGAGATACGACGTGGTAATAACAGACGAACAAGATGCAGCAAGGCAAATTGTCAATCACTTAGTCGATCTGGGACATAAACGCATAACGCATATCTCTGGTGGTACAGATGTAGGTCCAGCCGAGCGCTCTAAGAGATTTCTAGCGGAGATGAAGAGGCAGGGGCTTCAATCATCTGCGGAAGTTATTGAAGGTAGTTGGTCTCAAGAAGCTGGCTACAACGGAACCGAAGAGATACTCAATGGAAAAGTTTTGCCAACGGCCATTTATGCGGCCAATGATTTAATTGCAATGGGAGTACTTGCAAAATTACGTGAAAGAAAGATTCGAGTGCCTGAAGATATTTCCGTTATTGGGTTTGATGATTCGACATTGGCTAACTTGAAGATCGCTGACATTACTTCTGTGAAAGAGCCGCTATTTTCCATGGGCAGAACAGCCTTTGAATTACTCATCGAAAGAATTGAAGGAAAGGGAAAACCATTTACTCCTAAATTTCTCAAGATTAAGCCTCATTTAGTCACGCGATCTTCTACTGGGCCACGCAAGAAGGCCTCAAAATAACGTAGGTAATTGAGTAAGTAGAGGGTGAGTGACATAAACTCTCCCCCGACGAGGCGGTAGCTCAGTTGGTTAGAGCCCCGAACTCATAATTCGGTCGTCGTCGGTTCGAGCCCGACCCGCCTCACATGGTTAAAGCTTTAACGCTTCTGAAGGTAGCGCTCTCGGTCTTCTTCTTTCTAGTTTTGGTTTTGCAATTCTTCTCATTTCCTGGGCAATTTCGCTACATGGCGCAGCAAGAGCCTGAGAATGCGCACCTGCGATGGCCACTTACTTTTCTCTTTATTTTGATCTTCCTTGCAGTGGAAATCTTAATTGTTACCGTCTGGCAAGTTGCATCGAATCTGGGAAATATTTCTCGTCGAAACCGAGTATTGAAACTCGTTACCTTAAGCATTGGTGCCCTCACTTTTATCTGGCTCGTTATTGCTTCAGGACTTGTGTGGCTACTGAGCCAGGCAGATGATCCAGGGCTACCTTTAGTAATCACCGTTATAGAGGTTGCGGTTTCAATCGTTGGGTTGCTCTTTATTATTTATCGCAATCATTTAA
>CAZSEW010000041.1:3239-5979 GCA_964606025.1 uncultured Candidatus Planktophila sp. | reverse complement strand
GTAAATCCAAGCTTGCTCAACTCTTTCTGAACTGCATCAATGATGTAACCCTTAGGCCCGCTGAGCTGTCCTGAGGTTGTTCGCGGCGTTACCACTGGCATCTTCGCAGCTTTCGCTTCAGCCTCAGTAATCCACTTCTTATCAAGCATTCCTTGTATCACATATTTAAAGCGATTCTCTAAGCGGACCTTGTTTTCTTTAGAGAGCGCAGGGTCGTAGAAGCCAGGCGAGCGCAAGATACTTGCGATCACGGCGATCTGAGAAAGTGAAAGTTGATTTACATTTCTATTGAAGTACTGCTGCGCAGCGGTTTGCACGCCGTAGGAACCGCGACCAAAGTAAATGGTGTTGAGATAATTCTCGAGAATCTGATCTTTCGTCAGCGCATTCTCAAGCTTGAGCGAGATAACGAGTTCTTTGATCTTTCGCTGAATCGTTCGGCTCGGTGTTAAGAAGGCGGTCTTGGCATATTGCTGGGTAATCGTCGATCCACCCTCGCCATTGAGCGAACCAGACTTTAAATTATTCAGGATTGCTCGAGCGATACCAGTAGGGCTAAAGGCGCGATTGGAATAGTAATTGCGATCTTCCGCCGCCATAACGGCGTAACGCATCTTCATTGGAATCTTTGCAAGTGGAAGTATCTGGCGGTTCTGAGTTCCGATTCTTCCAATCTCAGTTCCGTTGGAATATTGAATAATCGTTGACTGACTATTTACATATGCATTTGGGTCAGGGATTGAAACTGTGAACCAGGCAAATGCAAAGAGAGTTGCTCCTGCGACAAAACCAAATCCGGCGAGAAAGATTCCCGCCCGAATTAACTTGGTCTTAATCATTTGCCTAGATTACTGGGTAAAGATGGTTACTTCAGCGAAGCGAAGTCCTCATCCTCCAGAGTTCGCTGGCGACGTGGTGCTTTACGCTCACGGCCATCACCTAATAAATAGGTAGAACAGAGATGGTTCCAGGAACAATCTCTGCATACTTCAACGACATACACAGAGAATTCTCCGAACTCTTTCTCCATCTCGGCAAGTTCTGCACCATTTTTAATTCTCCCTGAGAACTGCCCCAGTTGATCACCGAAGGTATAGCGAATCTCAACCAAAGTATCTTTCTTACAGACCGGACAATTGCGATCGGCTTTTTCGCCGTGGTATTTCGCAGCTCTCATTAAATATGGATCTGCATCGCATGCATCAACTACTCCGCGAAAGAGTGCGAGCAAGGTTGAGCGCTTATCGAGTGAATAATCGATGAACCCTCGTCGCGTTTTCATAGTAGGAGAAGAATAATCCTCTTTCTTTAACTACGCTTCTCGTATGACGTTCTGGCAATTACTGAGAGATGGCAAGCTCTTTCGGTTACTGCGGGTTCGCTGGTCTGGTCAGATTACAGATGGAATTTTTCAGAGCGCCTTAGCCTCTTTTATTCTCTTCTCACCAGAACGACAAGCAAGTGCTGTAAATGCTGCTGTCGCATTTGCTGTAGTTCTCCTGCCATATTCAATAGTTGGACCATTTGTCGGAACGCTTCTCGATAGATTCTCGCGTCAGCGAGCCATTCTCTTCTCAAATCTAATTCGTTCAGCAACCTTGGTGCTCACCGCGCTACTTATCTTTAACGACTACTCAGGTGTTGAAATAACTGTTGTAGTTCTCGTTGCATTTGGCGTCAACCGATTAATTCTCGCTGGTTTATCTGCAGGTATTCCGCTGATGACTACACCGAAAGATTTGATCTCGGCCAATGCGCTCGCCGTTACCGGCGGCTCTGTCTGGGTTGTACTTGGTGGCGGAATCGGCCTTGGTATTCGCCGAATTCTCGATGGCTCATCTTCTGCAGATAACGCAGATGCCATCATTATTCTCGTTGCATCCCTTGGGTATCTCACTGCTGCGCTCTTTGCATCACTTCTTGCAAAAGATGAGATCGGTCCACGCCCACACGAAATCGTTAAAGGCAGCTTCTCGCAAGGACTTATTGAGATGCGTGAAGGTTTTCAATTTCTTCGAAACCACGCTGATGCTGCCCGTGGAATCGCAGCAATTGCGATTCACAGAGGTGGTTTAACTGCTCTAACACTTGCTGCGCTGTTACTGGAGAGAAATACATTTAATGATCCGGCAGATAGCGAGGCGGGTCTTGCCGGCTTGAGTCTTACCTTAACTATTGCAGCAGTTGGCTTTGTTATCGGCGCAGTGATTGCACCTTTTGGTGTGCGCAAGATTGGTCGCCATCGTTGGATGCGACTTTCAATTATGGCGGCAAGTTTCAGCGCCTTATTACTTGTAATCGACAGAACGCCGGTATTACTTGCCGCAACTGCATTCTTTACAGCTCTCTGTGGCCAAAGTTTGAAAGTTACCAACGATGCACTTGTGCAATCAAAGATTGATGATTACTTCCGTGGTCGAGTATTTGCTGTCTACGATGTCGTCGTTAACTTTGCAATTGTTTCAGGCGCTCTCTTTGCCGCGTGGCTCTTGCCGCTCAGTGGTGATTCCTGGTTATTGCCATTAATCATTTCGATTGCATGGTTGCTCGTTGCAAATATAACCCTGCGTCCAAGCCGATTTTTTCTCAAGAGTTAAAAACTAGGGATGGCGCCTAGCCTTCCACCACTGAATTAACTCTTCCGTTGCACGTTCTTCGCCTAGTGGGCCGTGTTCCATACGTAACTCCATAAGGAAATCAAGCGCCTTTCCAACATCTGCAGAGGGCTTAATTCCAAGTA
>CAZSEW010000041.1:0-3139 GCA_964606025.1 uncultured Candidatus Planktophila sp. | reverse complement strand
GCAAGACGTGCACCAACTACTTCATGGTGATGAAATGAAACGCCGCCACCTTCAATTAAGTTACGCGTCTTTGGCTTACCGATGTCGTGCAGAAGCGCAGCTAAGCGAATAACAAGATTTGGTCCGCCTAGTCGATCTTCTTGCGAGATCGCTTGTTCAAGCACTGTGATTGAATGTTCGTAGACATCTTTATGGTGATGATGTTCATCAATCTCGAGGCGCAACTTAGGAATTTCAGGCAGAACCATTGTTGCAAGCCCGGTATCGACAAGAATCGTAATTCCGATTCGGGGATTCGGGGACATCAACAATTTCACAAACTCATCGCGGATTCGCTCAGCAGAAATAATTGAAATCCGTGATGTCATTGTCTGCATCGCATTCAGCACATCTGGGTGAATCTCAAAGTTAAGTTGGCTTGCAAAACGTGCAGCGCGCATCATGCGCAGTGGATCATCAGAGAAAGATTGTTGTGCACTTGCCGGCGTACGTAAAACTTTCTTCGCTAAATCATCGATGCCACCAAATGGATCGATGAACTTTGGCTCCTTTGTTGTTAGTTCTAGTGCCATCGCATTGACTGTGAAATCGCGACGTGAAAGATCGCCTTCAATTGTTTCGCCAAATTCAACATCAGGTTTACGAGAATCTTCTTCATACTTCTCTGTGCGATACGTTGTTACTTCAACAGTTGTATCACCACGTTTTGCAGCAACTGTTCCAAAGACAATTCCTGTATCCCAGACGTTATCTGCCCAAGATTTAAGTATCTTCTTCGTCTCATGGGGATGTGCATCGGTTGTGAAATCTAAATCGTTTCCAAGGCGCCCCAAGAGCGCATCGCGAACTGGCCCGCCCACAAGTGCGAGCTGAAATCCCTTGGCCTTAAAGGCTTCAGCCAGCGATGAGGCTAGGGGGGCTTTGGCGATGAGTGAGCGGATAGCCAGTTCTCCGGCTGCCCCTAAATTACTTTTCTCTGCGCTCACAATAGATAAGTTTAGTCGCGTACTCTTGCCTTATGACCCCGGCACCTAGTGCGGGCAGCGAAGGTATTAAGAAGAAGCGCAGACGTCGGCGCCCTGCTAATCGCTCCCCCCAAAATCAAGATACTGCGACCCCAAATGCTGCGCCTAAGAAGAAGGCACCCGCAAAACAGCCTTACGCCAAGCGAGTTGATGAAGTAAGCGCTGGTGGCCTTGTTGTTGATTCAACAGGAAAGCTCGGCTTGCTTATTGGTCGTCGCGATTTTAAGGATGCAACAGGCAAGAGAATTCTCTGGTCGTTACCTAAAGGCCATATTGAAGAAGGCGAGACTCCTGAAGAAGCGGCGCTTCGTGAAGTTCAGGAAGAGACCGGAATTGTTTCCGTTATTGAAAAATCTTTAGGCGTTATCGATTTCTGGTTTATGGCTGGCGGAAAGCGAATCCACAAAACTGTTCATCACTATCTCTTTAGAGAGAACGGTGGCTTGCTTGCCGCGCAAGAGAGTGAAGTTGACGAAGTTGCGTGGTTCCCACTCGCAGAGATTGTCGATCGCCTTGCCTATCCTGATGAGAAGAAGTTAATTGCTCGTACAAATGCAACGCAAGAGTTGGCGCAGTTATGAGAAGAAATGTAACCGCGCTCCTTCTTATTGCAACGATCTTTACTCTGCTCTCAATTAACCATGCATCTGCTGCAACGCCAGTGGTGAGAATTACAGATAAGCCACATACTGGATTCGATGGGAAATTCCGCGACAACGAATTAGCTACCTCACTTCTTCCAGATGGAAAGTTAGGAAAGCTAGTTTCTTCAGTAAGTAATGCGAGGAAGACCTGGGTTATCGACCCAGCTCTCATCGCTGAAGTTACAGATATGGCAGATGGCTACACCTTTGATGGTGAAGAAGATAAAGAAGGTGAAGCTGCTGCAAAGGTTTGGCTTGCTCGCCTCAATTTTTCAATTGGCAATAGCCCAGTCATCGCACTTCCATTTGGTAATCCAGATCAATCACTTGCAAAGCATCTAGCACCAAGTGAACTCAACTTTTACTCAGCATATGCAAAAGAGAAGTTGGAAGCACAACTAGGAAGAGCGGTAACGACTGAAAAAGGCTGGAGCAAAGGATCTTCAGGCCTTGCCTACCCACTTCGCTCTATCTATACATCCAATCGACAGGCGCTTACAGGGCTTTCATCGATCTCATCCTCGAATGAAATCAGAGATCTTCGTGCGCGTTTAGCGTTGGTGATGAATCCAGATTTAAACCGTATAGAGCAGAGTCAATTCTCATATGCATCGGTTGAATCAGTTAAGAAAATGATGTCGAAGCTTCGCGTAAGCCCTGGGCGTTATCAATTGACATCAACCAGCGCGAAACTTCCGGTAACTCTCATTAATGACTTCGATACGCCGACGGTTGTAAGTCTTTCGCTGACTCCGCAGAACTCACGCATGCAACTTCAGGACATTGAAAATATTGAGCTCGCCGCCAATTCACGTCAGCAGCTCAGTATTGCCGTTGATGTTTTCGCACCTGGCTCAACAGTGGTGCTTGCGCAATTTATGAATAGTAAAGGTCAACTCGTAGGCGAAGAATCTAAGTTAGATCTCAACGCAACTATCATTGACTCCAGGGTTGCTTGGTTTACAACAGCTGCAGCAATCTTCTTATTCCTCGGTGCTGTCACACAATCGGTTCGCAGAATTCGAAGGGGGCGTAAATGAAGAATAATGAACTCTTCCGCGCCTCCGGAATTATGGCGATAGGAACAATCCTCTCGCGCATAACAGGTTTCGTTCGCGCCTTATTGGCAGTTGCTGTTCTAGGCACGGCACTTCTTGCAGACACTTTCAACGTTGCGAACACCATGCCAAATATTCTCTACAACTTACTTGTGGGTGGCGCACTCACTGCAATCTTTGTTCCGCAACTTGTTCGTTCATTTTCAGATGACGATGGTGGGCAAGGTTTTGCATCTCGCCTAGTTACAACAATCTCACTCATTCTCTTAGCTCTTGTCGCGCTTGGCGTTCTGTTTGCTCCTGCTTTAGTGCGACTCTATGCTCCTGAATTTTCAACTCCAGGTTTTGAAACTGAAGAAGCGATTGCGATTGCATTTACTCGTTACTGCTTGCCGCAAATTTTCTTCCTTGG
>CAZSEW010000040.1:0-6149 GCA_964606025.1 uncultured Candidatus Planktophila sp. | reverse complement strand
AAAAGCTTCACGAGAGACTCAATGCGATTGCACCTGCAACTCATTACCGAGCATCCCTTCTTGGAGCGTTTGCAACAGTTACCGCTTTTGAAGAAGGTGAACCTTGGCTCAACGCATTGATGGCGCAGATGGAAATCAATAGACACCTAGTCGCAGATTTAATCGAACGATTTACTCCAAAAGTTGGGTATCACCTTCCCAGATGCTCATATCTAGCTTGGCTAGATCTCTCGCAATTCAACTTAGGTGAAGACCCTGCAGCGACATTGGTTGAGAAGGCAAAGGTAGCTTTCGTTCCAGGAGTTCGATTCGGTAAACAGTCGAGCCAATTTGTACGCTTAAATTTTGCAACGAGCCCAGAGATATTAGAAGAGGCCTTCACGAGACTTTCGCCAGTTCTGCGCTAAGCGATTACGCTATACCCATGTCAGATGACCGCCTTCACCCTGAAACAATTGCAATCTCGTCAGGGCGACCTGCTCAAGAAGCTGGTGCAGGTTTAAATTCCTCCATCTCGCTCAACTCAACTTTTAACGCCGGCGGTCCGATTAATTATGGGCGAACAGGAAATGAAACGTGGCAGCAATTAGAAGCGGCAATCTCTGCACTTGAAGAAGCAGAATCAACGCTGGTCTTCTCATCGGGAATGGCTGCAATTTCTGCAGTCTTTTCACTTCTTCCTCATGGTGCACCGGTTGTCGCATCGCACGAGGGATATAGCGGCACCATGGCGCTTTTAAAGAAGTATCACCAAGACGGTCGCCTCGAAGTTCGATTTGTAGATATCACAGATACTAAAGAAGTAATTGATAAGTTGCAGGGCGCTGCATTTCTTTGGGTTGAATCACCTACAAACCCAGGTCTTGGTGTCGCAGATGTTGCCGTAATCATTGGGGAGGCTAAAAAGCGCAATATTGGCGTCGGTTTCGATAATACCTTTGCTACACCAATCAACCAGAAGCCGCTTACATTCGGCGCAGATATCGTCATGCACTCCGTTACCAAATATTTAGCAGGACATAGCGATGTCATTCTTGGATCGCTCTCAGTTAAAGATCCAGCCCTTAAATCTCGCCTTCAAGAAGCTCGCACTTCTTTGGGTTCTATCGCGGGTCCCTTTGAAGTTTGGCTCGCCTTACGTGGAATTCGCACCTTTCCAATTCGCTTCCAGAGAGCGCAAGAGAGCGCAGCAATTCTGGTTGAGAAATTAGCCTCTCATCCAAAGGTCTCCAATGTTCGCCATCCAGGCTTCGGTGCAATCATCTCCTTCGAAGTTGAAGGAGATGCGGCAAGAGCCGAGAAAGTTTGTAGTTCGTCCTCGCTCATCGCAAATGCGACAAGTCTCGGGGGAGTCGAAAGTACTTGGGAGCGTCGCCGTCGCTGGGAGCTGGAGAGCCATAGCGTTCCCGAGAGCCTCATCCGTCTCTCCGTTGGCTGCGAACACGTGGACGATCTCTGGAGAGATATCGACACAGCTTTGAATTCCAATTAATTTTTCAATAAATAGAGCGCTTTAATTCAAAGTGGAGTATTTTTATCCTCATGAAAGCGTTTCGTAGATTCATAGCGGCAATTACTGTTGCTCTACTGGCCTTTCGCGCAATTGGTTCGTTTTTATCTTGGGTTGAGAAACAAGATGACAATGAGACCGATGCTTGGATTGATGAAGAAGAATTTGAAGAAGCTTAAGTGAGTGCGGACTCATACATTGCAGGTACCTGCAATATTGGAAAAGGTGAAGTACGCCGCCGTCAATTAGTTGCTCTCATTGGTTTTGCGCTCTCACTAAGCGCCCTGATTGGTTTCATTTCAGCAGGAACTCAACCTTCGCTTCGACTTGGAATTTTCATCCCACTGACTGTTGGATCAATTGGTTTAGTCCAGTCGCGAAAAAAGTTCTGTCTCGCATATGGATTTATGGGCACATTTAATTTTGGAAAGTTAGGCCAGCTTTCTCGTGTCAGCGATAAAGCTTCGCTGGCTGCAGATCGCAAGATGGCAATCTCAATTTTGGTTCAATCCCTCGCTTTAGCTGCAGTTCTCACCCTGATTGTCTATTTACTGCCCCTGACATAAATTCAATAAACACCTTACATTTCCCTGGAACAAGTGAGATGCTAATTGGGTGAAAATCATAATTCATACCCGTCATGCAGAGTTAGCAAGTGATTTCAAAGCGATTGTAGAAGAAAAACTTCACTCAATGGAACGATTTAGTATCACGATTGATCGTATCGAAGTTGAAGTGCTCCACGAAGTTAACCCTCGCCAAGGTAAGCATTCGCATAAAGTAGTGATTACATCCCACGGATCGGGCCCGTTACTTCGCGCAGAGGCGGCATCATTTAATGATGTAGCTGCATTTGATGATGCAGTTAAAAACATTGAGCTTCAAATCAGAAAAATTCACGAAAGAGAAAAGAGTCATGATCGACATACTCTTCGTACTATGAAGGTTGATGACGAAGCTTAATTAGCGACGTTTCTTTTCTGCGCCGTTCTTTTCACTGTACATATTCTTCGGCGGGCGAGGCGGCTCTGTCGGTTGAATTGGAGGTTCACCTAGCGCTTCAATTGCAGATTCGCGGGCAATAACAGCAGCTGCGATTACAGACTTCAGATTTGAATTAATCGCCGACTTTTGTTCTGGCTTAAGCGCTGATTGCATAGCAAGCTTTGAATCTTGGCGTGCCTTGCGAATGGCTGAATCGAATGTCTGATTAATGGTTTTCATCTTCTGATTTCGCTCACGCATAGCAGCGTTAAATAACTCACGATCCTTCTTAAACTGTTCCATTGAAATCTTATAAATATCGATCTGTGATGTTGGGGCAGGCGTTGGCTGCACATCGGCAGCTGCAGGATATGTAAATGATGCGAGCAGGAAAATAGCACCGGTTAATCTGGCGGCTACTGACTGCTTCATGCACCAATAGTAATTCTCTTTAGGTGTGAATACTCTGTGAAAGTTCTCGTGGTTATGTGTGCGAAGTTGGGAACTGGTAGAAATTTTCACCTGTACATGGGAAGGTTTGCACATGAGCCAGCTCATTATGATTATCGACGATGAGGCCGGAGTTCGGGAACTTCTGGGCGATGCCCTCAAGTTAGCCGGCTTTGAGACCGTAACTGCCGCCGATGCGATGATTGCGCAGACCCTGCTTCGAACAACAAAGCCGGACATTCTTGTCGTTGATATCAATATGCCCTTGATGGATGGTTTTGAATTTATCGAACGAATAAGAAGTAATGGGGATAACACTCCTGCGCTTATGCTCAGCGCCCGCGGTGATCGTGCAGATGTAACTCGCGGACTAACTCTCGGAGCCGACGATTATGTAACTAAGCCATTTGGCCTAGAAGAGCTTGTTCTGCGAATCAAAGCTATTTTGCGTCGCTCTCAATTTAGCGAAAACGTTCAGGAAACTCTCACCCATGGACCGATTACTCTCGATGCCAAGAGCCATCAAGTCACATTTAACGGGGAAGCGGTAGATCTCTCTCCAACAGAGTTCAGACTTCTGCAGGTGCTTCTAGAGAGCAAAGGTCGAGTTCTAAGCAAGACGCACCTTCTCGATGAAGTTTGGGGAATCACATTCGAATCTGAGAGCACAGTTGTCGATACTTACATCTCTTACCTTCGAAAGAAGTTACATCGCGATGGATTCGAAGGCATTCGTACGATCAGAGGAGTCGGATTCCAGCTTAACGCGGAGAAGAAGTGAGAACCTCAAATTCTTCTCGCACGAGTTTCGTCACCCTTTTACTGATCACATTTGTAACTGTGGGAATTGGCGGCTATTCCGCAATTCATACACGCGGTGCAGAATTATCTGAAGCCAATGGCGCCGTTAATTTTGTAGCCCAAGCAGCGATTGATAACCCGAAGCAATCGGTAGGTGCAGCCCTCTTTGCAATCGAGCAACTGACTCTCAATATAACTTTGACTCTACTTACTCGCCAAGGTCAAGAGACTTTGATTAACGAGTCATCTCTGCAGTACTTGGGTGCTCCTGAGTTTGAAAAAGTCCGCGAAGCTGCGCAAAGACCCGTAAGAGTTGGCGGCCCTTCACCATTCCAACTTCGTTCCGTCCCTCTTTCTGGCGGCGATTATCTGCTGATCTCTCGATCTGTTTCAGAGATTGATTCTCACTTCAATTCAAATATTCGCTCACTTGCTGCTTTCACGCTTGTTGTGGACTCTGCTGCTGGGTTGCTTCTCTTTTTCTACTTCAGGCGAATAAATCGACGTAGCGATGTCGCATCACTGGCACGTATGCAGGAATTTCTAGGCGACGCATCCCACGAGCTCAGAACCCCCCTTACCGTTGTAAAGGGTTATGTCGAAATGTTGAGCAAGAAGCAGTTAACTTCTGATGCAGATCAGGAGCGAGCTTTCTCCAGAGTGGGCTCAGAAATCAAGCGTATGGAGAATCTCATTCAAGACCTTTTGCTATTGGCCGAGCTAGGCGAGAGCGGCTCAAGAGATGTGGAAAAGATTGACCTCAGTGAAATCCTTAACGCACACGGAATCGATTTCAAGACGCTCAATCCTCAGAGAACCGTCACCTTAGAGATTGAAGATGGAATTGAAGTGATGGCGGCAAGAGATTACCTGGCACGCTTTATTCAGAATGCGCTGACAAATATCATGAGGCATACAGCAGTTGACGATGCCGTCGCAATCTCGTGTAAGAAATCTGGAAAGTCAGCGAGGATTCTTATTGGAGATGCAGGCCCCGGCCTTCCCGAAAGCGCCTATCAAGAGAATATTCGATCTCTTGCTCGCTTCGATAAATCGCGATCTCGTGAAAATGGTGGTTCAGGCCTAGGAATGAGCATCATGACTGCTGTGATTGCAAAACTCCACGGCAATTTCGCACTTCGAAAGAGCGCACTTGGGGGACTCGAAATCGCAGTCGACCTGCCTTTAGCTAAAGACTAAACTCTTCTTGTGAATGAGAAGAGCCTTGAAGAAATCTTCAATGAGTTAGAAGAGAAGTTCGGGGATACATCATCCTTAGTTCGAGTAGTGCTCTCTGGTCGCAGAAGGAATATGCAGACCGCCCACGAACGTGTAGATATGCGACCGGTTGAGATTAAGGGCGAGATTCAGCTGCAGGTAAGTCATAGCGATGGCCGCCAGATGACGACAAAGAATTATCCACCTATGCAGGCTCCGTTTTCAGAACTGATTCGTTCTGGATATGCAAATATTCTTCTTGAGAGAACAACTGAGACTTTAAGCCTTCGCATTACCAAGAAGGGTGAGCCCCTCATCCATCGAGAAGTGGCTGTAAAGGAGCAAGAGCTCAACCACGACAGAAGCAAGAGTCGATTACTGGATCCCTCAGATCCATTTCTCATCGCTGTCGGAATTTCAGATTCCAATGGCAATGTTAAGCCGAGCAAATCAGATAAGTACAAGCAGGTAGAAGAGTTCTTAAGGTTGTTGACACCAACGTTGACTTCGGCGATAGCGGCTGGGCATATCCATACTCCTACGAATTCAGAGCCTCTAGCCATCGTTGACTTAGGTTGCGGCCATGCTTACCTAACATTTGCAGCGCATCAATATCTGCGATTGCAGGGTATTCCAGTCAAGGTCATTGGTATCGACGTCCGTGGGGCTGCCAGAGATCGCAATAATAAGATTGCAAAAGATCTTGGAATCGAATCGACCATTGAATTTCGTGCCGAAGAAATAAGTGATACCAAGTTAGAGAAGGCAGATGTTGCGATTGCCCTACATGCTTGCGATACAGCAACTGATGATGCAATAGCTTGGGCCGTAAATCACAATGCGAAGTTGGCGCTCCTTGCACCATGTTGCCATCACGATATTCAGTCACAGATGCATGAGATCCCAGAGCCTTGGTCCCTGGTGACGCGAAATGGAATTATGAAAGAGCGCTTGGGAGATCTCCTGACTGACGCAATTCGTATGCAGATAATGAAGTTGAAGGGCTATCGAGTCGAAGCAATCGAATTTATCGGGGGAGAGCACACCCCAAGAAATCTCATGATTCGAGCGGTAAAGACTGGCGCAACTCCAGACCCATCCGATGAGGCTAAATATGAGGAGATGCTCGCGCTCTGGAAAGTTAAACCTGCACTCGCATCACTTATCAACCGTTAGACTTCGCAAC
>CAZSEW010000039.1:0-6232 GCA_964606025.1 uncultured Candidatus Planktophila sp. | reverse complement strand
CTATTAATCTCGCGTAACTACTAAGGCGTGCGAGAATTCCACCCATGAAGCGCGTTCTGTCTGGAATTCAACCTACAAGTGATTCCTTCCACCTTGGTAATTACCTTGGCGCCGTAAAGCAATGGGTTGAGCTACAAGATGGCCATGATGCCTTTTATTGCATCGTGGATTTACATGCACTCACAGTCGAGACTGACCCAGAACTTCTGCGCAAGAGAACCTTGGCATCTGCCGCCCAACTTCTGGCACTTGGAATTTCTCCAGAGAAATCAACTCTCTTTATCCAATCTCAGGTCCCACAACATAACCAATTGGGTTGGATCATGGAGTGCTTAACTGGTTTTGGTGAAGCTAGTCGAATGACCCAATTCAAGGATAAATCTTCTAAGAGCGGTGCTGATTCTTCTCGAGTGGCGCTCTTTACCTATCCGATGTTGCAGGCTGCAGATATCTTGCTCTACCAAGCTGATTTGGTTCCGGTCGGCGAAGATCAACGCCAACATATTGAACTTACTCGCGATTTGGCTGGGCGCTTTAACTCCCGCTACGGAGAAACATTCCAATTGCCAAAGGCCTATATTTTAAAGACTGCTGCCAAGATCAACGATATTCAAGATCCAACTTCCAAGATGAGTAAATCATCTGGTGCAGTAGCTGGTGTTATCGAAATTATGGATACCCCCGAAGCAAATCTAAAGAAGATTAAATCTGCGGTCACAGATGCCGGTCGCGAAATCAAGTTTGATCTTGCCGAGAAGCCTGGAATCAGTAATTTGCTCACTATTCACTCCGCGCTATCTGGTCAGAGCATCGAATCTATTGAGAAAGATTTTGAGGGTAAGGGCTACGGCGATTTCAAATCTGCAGTTGCAGAAGTTGTCGTTGAGTATCTACGCCCTATCCGCGCCAAAGCACTTGAACTTCTCGGCGATGAATCGCATCTTCTGCAGATTCTTCATCAGGGATCTGAAAAGGCTCGAACCGTTGCCGACCAGACTCTCATCTCTACATATGAGAAATTAGGCGTTGTTCGTTAGGAAAGCTCCCGCATACTTCTCAAGTAGTAGTTGAGACTTTCTTAAAATGTTATCAACCACACCGCAACGAAACGCTCGCTTTTTTGATGATTTTGAGCGTCAACTACTAGGCTCACCTCACCAGCAACACTCAATTATTCCTTGGAGGAACCTTGAATAAGACAACTAAGTTTGTAGCAGTTCTCGCTGCTGCAGCTCTTGCATTCAGCATTTCAGCACCAACAGCTAATGCTGCTGCAACAAAGGCATGCCTTGCACTCGATACAGGTGGCGTAGATGACAAGTCATTTAACGCATCTGCTTGGGCAGGCGCAGAAGCTGCAGCGAAGGCTAATAAGTCAGTAACAGTTAAGTACTTGTCTGCAACTTCTGATGCAGATTACGCACCAAACATCAAGAAGCTTGTCGATGAGAAGTGCACACTCATCATTGGTGTTGGATTCCTTATCAACAGCGCAATTGTTGCTGGAGCAAAGGCAAACCCAACAGTGAACTTCGCAATCGTTGACCAAGATGGAGAAGATCACGGTCCAGCAGGAGATGTTTACCCAGGAAAGAAGTACCCAAACCTTAAGGGAATTGAATTCGCTACAAATCAGTCTGCATTCCAGGCTGGCTACCTTGCAGCAGGAGTTTCAAAGACAGGTAAGGTCGCAACATTTGGTGGAGCAAACATCCCTCCAGTAACTATTTTCATGGATGGTTTCGCAAAGGGTGTTGCTCACTACAACAAAGTCAAGAGCAAGAATGTTCAGGTTCTCGGCTGGGATATAGCAAAGCAAGATGGCCTCATGGTTGGAAACTTCTCAGATATGGCTAAGGCACTTCAGTACTCAAAGAGCTTCGAGCAGCAGGGTGCGGATGTAATCCTTCCAGTAGGTGGAAACCTAGGATCTTCAACAGCTGAGAATGCTCTTAAGACTAAGAAGTCAGTTGTTATCTGGGTAGACAAGGATGGCTTCAAGGCTGCTCCTAACTATCGCAAGGTGATGCTTACATCGATTGTTAAGGCAGTTGACCTTTCAGTTAAGAACACAATTCTTGACCAGGCTAACGGCAAGTTCTCAAATACTAACTACATGGGAACACTTAAGAATGCTGGTACATACCTAGCTCCATACCATGACTTAATCCGCAGAGTTCCTACAGGACTCCGCACTGAAGTCACAAAGCTTGGTGCAGATATTCGTTCAGGAAAGATTTCAGTTAAGTAATTACTGAAACAGTTTCACAAAACTGGGCTAGCACTTCGGTGCTAGCCCAGTTTTATTTGGTTTAGACTTTCTAAAGTTCAACAAAACGAGTAGATTTACGCGCATGTCACTCGAATTGCGCGGAATTACGAAGCGCTTTGGTGCTCTTACAGCTAATGACTCAATTGATCTGGTTGTTGCAGACGGCGAGATTCATGCAATCCTTGGCGAAAATGGTGCAGGTAAGTCAACCTTGATGAATATTGTTTATGGTCTTCTTTCACCGGATTCAGGTTCAATCAGCGTAGATGGCAAAGTTGTCGCAATTGATTCTCCGCTAGACGCTCTAGCAGCAGGTATCGGAATGGTTCACCAACATTTCATGCTCATTCCTGTTTTTACCGTCGCTGAAAATATCGTGCTTGGACATGAGAAGACGAAAGGCCCAGGGTTGCTAGATCTAGCGGACGCCCGTAAGGAAATTCTTCGTGTATCTGCTGAGTACAACTTTGATATTGATCCAGATGCACTAATCGAAGATTTACCTGTCGGCCTTCAGCAGCGAGTAGAGATTATTCGCGCTCTCATTTATGACGCAAAAGTTTTGATTCTTGATGAACCCACGGCAGTCCTCACACCTCAAGAGACAGATGAGCTTTTGAGGAATATGAAGAAGCTAAAAGACAAAGGCACTTCAATTGTCTTTATTACTCACAAGCTACGCGAGGTCCGAGAAGCTGCCGATAAAATCACCATTATTCGACGCGGGAAAGTGGTTGGAACTGCCTTGCCTTCTGCCTCGCAAGAAGAGTTGGCATCTCTAATGGTTGGTCGACCTGTGTCACTTGATGTGAGCAAGAGCGCTCCGAAGTTAGGCGACGTGGTCTTAGATGTTAAAAACTTATCAATTAGCGATCACACTGGTCGAACATTGGTTAATAACGTCTCCTTTGAAATTCGTGCTGGAGAAATCCTTGCTGTTGCTGGCGTTCAAGGGAACGGTCAAACCGAACTTGCAGAATCTATCGTTGGTTTGCAGGCCCACGTTTCGGGGCAAATCCAACTATCTGGTGAAGATATCACTCGGTCATCTGTGCGAGATTGCCTTCATGCAGGTATCGCTTTCATCCCTGAATCTCGTGAAGAGGATGGGTTAATCGCCTCGTTTAGTATTGAAGAAAATCTAATCCTTGATTTACACGATCTTCCACCATTTGCAAAAGGACCTCAGATTTTGCAATCAGTTGTTGCAGAGTCAGCAAAGAAACACGTAAGTGAATTTGATATTCGAGCTCAATCCGCGAAAGATCCAGCTTCATCATTATCTGGTGGAAATAAGCAAAAAGTTGTGTTAGCACGTGAACTTTCTCGTCCTGTAAAACTGGTGGTTGCTTCACAACCAACTCGAGGCCTCGATGTCGGTTCTATAGAATTTGTTCACGAACGAATGATTGCTGAACGTGATTCTGGCCGCGCCGTACTTCTATTTAGTACAGAACTCGATGAAGTTGCAGCACTAGCTGATCGCATTGCCGTTATGTATCGAGGCGAGTTCATCGCAATAGTTCCCGCAGATACATCGCGTGAAGAACTTGGGTTATTAATGGCGGGAGTCAAACGATGAAGCTAAAGAAGTTGGTCCTTCCTGCTCTTTCCTTTGCGATGGCACTCTTTGTGAGCGGCCTACTGGTTGCATTCACGGATTCAAAGGTTTTGGCACTAAAGAGCGAACCGCTATCCATGCTTTCAAAAGGCTTCCAAGTCTGCATGGATGCATATTGGGCACTTTTCAGGGGTTCTATCTTTGATCCTCAATTGGCTACTCAGAATTTCTTTGAAGGTTTTTATCCATTTTCTGAGACTCTGGTAGCAGCCTCTCCATTAATTCTGACTGGACTCTCCGTCGCTCTAGCGTTTAGAGCAGGTCTCTTTAATATCGGAGCACAAGGTCAATTTATTGCGGGAGCGATTGGTGCGAGTTGGGTTGGATTCACCTTTGATCTTCCCGTAGGAGTTCATGCCCTTGTAGCGATAGGGACCGCAATCATCTTTGCGGGTATCTATGGTGGAATCGTTGGACTTCTCAAAGCTCGAACAGGCGCGCATGAGGTTATTGTGACGATCATGCTCAATTACGTAGCTGGATACTTCTTGCTATGGCTTTTGAGCACCACCGCCTTCCTGCGCCCAGGGCGTAAGGATCCGTTAGCTCCTGAAGTTCGCGAGAGTGCTCGACTTCCTCATTTATTTGGCTCTGAACTTCGAGCCAACTTCGGATTTATTGTCGCCTTATTTGCAGCTCTCGCAATCTGGTGGCTACTCAATCGAAGTACATGGGGATTCCGATTCCGTGCTGTTGGTGCAAATTCAGCAGCATCGAAAACAGCTGGAATCTCGGTCGCTGGGGTAACGACAACTGTCATGTTTATTGCAGGCGCCTTAGCTGGAATTGGAGGAGCTGTGCAAGTTCTTGGCTCCGAGTATGCGATGACTTCAGGAATTGGTGGAAGTTTTGGTTTTGATGCAATCACCGTAGCTCTGCTCGGAAGAGCAACCCCCATAGGGACGGTCTTTGCAGCACTTCTCTTTGGTGCGCTTCGTGCCGGTGGGTTAACCATGCAGGCAAGTACTGAGACTCCGCTTGATCTTGTTTTGGTAATTCAGGCGCTCGTAGTTCTCTTTATCGCTGCCCCAGCTCTTATAAAGGCGATATTTAAATTAAAGAATATTGAAAGTGGCGCAAGTGTTTCTTCGAAGGGATGGAACGGCTGATGAGCTCAATTGAAGTTCGTGCACTATCTGCCCCAGAGCGCCGTCGTAAACGCGGAATTATTACTATGGCGGTGCTTGGCGCCCTCTCCTTAATTGGATTTGGGATTATTCCCCAGAACGGCCAACCAGTCACATTTAGCTTTGTCCTGGGCAATGAATGGGTTTTGGCGAAGGAATTGATTGTTGATTCAAAGAGTTCATCAATAATCTTTGCCTTGATTTCTTTGGCTTCAGTCGCCCTGGCTACGATTCAATTTCGCGCAAGAAAAACCATTCGCACTGCAAGTGCACTCTTTGGCGCAATGCTCCTTATGTCCTTCTTATGTTGGGCTGCTGCTGGAAAATTTGTACCATTCACTGGACTGCTACAAGGTGGATTAATTCTCTCCGTTCCTTTGATTTTTGGTGCGATGGCAGGAATCATTTCCGAACGCTCAGGTGTAATTAACATTGCAATTGAGGGACAACTGCTAGCAGGCGCATTTATGTCAGGAATCGTTGCATCGTTGATGCAGAGCACATGGCTAGGGCTATTAGTTGCACCTTTCGCGGGTATGGCAATTGCTTGGCTCTTAGCTGTCTTTGCAATCAAATATGGAATTGATCAAGTTGTTCTCGGCTTTGTTCTGAACGTGCTTGTAATTGGAATTACTAACTTCCTCTACAAGAAGTTACTTATTCCATATCAAGATACCTGGAATGCCGGAAGCACGTTTGACATCATTGAATTACCACTACTATCGAAGATTCCTGTCATTGGACCGATTTTCTTCGCTCAGAGCATCATTGTTTATTTAATGTACGTAATCGTTATTGCGATTCACATTGCCCTTTTCAAATCCAAATGGGGACTTCGCACTCGTTCTGTAGGAGAACATCCAACAGCCTCAGAGTCTGTTGGAATTGATGTTAACAAGGTACGTTTCCGCAATGTCTTGATTGCAGGTGCAGTTGCAGGTTTAGGTGGAGCATTTTTCACCCTTGGAGCACTTGGAGCTTTCAGTAAGGAGATGACAGCAGGCAAGGGATTCATCGCATTAGCGGCAGTAATCTTTGGTCGCTGGAGTCCGCTTGGTGCCGTCGCCGCTGCTTTGATTTTTGGGTTCGCAGATAACCTACAAGGGCTTCTAACGATTACTGGAACACCTATCCCATCTGAATTCATGTTGATGGTCCCATATATCGCAACAATCATCGCTGTATCTGGGTTTGTTGGGAAAGTAAGGGCTC
>CAZSEW010000038.1:0-6312 GCA_964606025.1 uncultured Candidatus Planktophila sp. | reverse complement strand
CTCACATCATCGAACGGTTAAAGAAACAACAGACCAATGGCGGGGCAGTTGCCCTCATTGCAATCGATGATGAATTCTTTATGGCAATCCGCGTTCTTGGAACTCATGTTAAATATTTTTTAAGTGATATTTCTGCGGCGCTCGATTACGAAGTTGCTGCCGAATTTTTGGAGATTGCAGATATTGATGCACCTGAAGAAGATGACGAACCGCTTCCAGCAGGTGATCTAGATATTTTCTCGGATCTTGGATTGGCTCAAATGGAGCTATCGACACTCTGCGATGATGCCGATCTATTTCCAGATGAAATTCTTGAAGCGATCGCTAATCGTTTAGGATTTGGTGACCAATTCGCTGAAGTTTTGGAGTCTTAGAAATTTCCACTTTGAATTCTGAAGGGTTAATGCGCGAGGCACTTCTAGTTGCAAAGAGCGCACTATCTGCTGGCGATGTTCCAGTTGGCGCAATAATCGTCAATAAAGATGGCGTCATCGTTGGCAAAGGCTTCAATGAGCGTGAAGCAAATAACGATCCCACGGCGCACGCTGAAGTTGTTGCAATTCGAAACGCCGCCGCTCGATTACAGAATTCTCGGCTAGATGGATGCACCTTGGTAGTCACCCTTGAACCATGTGCAATGTGCGCCGGTGCGATTGCACAATCACGCATTTCAAAACTTGTATTCGGCGCCTGGGATGAGAAAGCTGGCGCTGTTGGTTCAGTCTGGGATGTTCTGCGAGATCCACGATCAATCTTTAAAGTGGAAGTAACTTCGGGAGTTCTTGAGGATGAATGTGCTGCCCTGCTGAAAGATTTCTTCTCAGATAAGTAGTTCGTATGATGGATTCAAGATAGTTAACTGACCATCTTCTTCTCCAACCATACCTTCAGCGCGCAACTCCATGCCGACTTCAAGACCAGCAATCTCGCGACGGCCTAGGAAGTTAAGAGTGATTCCACCTGTTTCATCCCAAACTTCAACCTGCAGCATTGGCGCTGAACCACGAGGTGCTGTCGAGATTGAGGTAACGCGGCCATGGACCTTAGAGCGCTTGCGCCACTCTACTTTTTCAATGGGAGTCACATCATCTGCATAGTGTGAAATTGGAGCAAAGACTTTAGGCGCTTCTTGAGTTGGCTTCGACTTTGTCTCGACAGCAACTGAAACTAGTTGTTCTTGCTCATGCTTGATATTAAGTGAATTGCCAGAAGTAATTCGATTCACGTCAAAAGGAACAATCGTTGCAACTACGCGCTGTAGTTGCGAAATTGGTGCTGCAATTTCTTCCGCAGTTTGATCGTGAAGTAAGCGGCCTAAGAATCGTGAATAAGATCGGCGAGGTAAGAGAATCGTGAGTTCTACATCTGGCTTCTCTGTCTTGCGAATTGCATAGTCCAGCGCTGAGTTTGCAATACGGCGATCGGGACAGTCAATGAGATCTAACTGAACATCATCAAGTGCTTCAGATTCTGCCCATGCCTTCTGAATTTGTTCTGCGCGTAAATCATCAATTACGAAGTGAACAGCCTTGATTTTATGTGGCTTCAAGCTTCGTGCGTAACGAACTGCTCCAACTGTTGCAATATCTACGCTATCAACAAAGACCGTTACATCATGTCGCGCCATTGATGTTGCGCGTTCTTGTTCAGTGCGCACAGATAGCGCTTCTTGTTCGCGAGTGTATTGACGACGCAACTTCAAGAATGTTGCAACCATAATTGGTGCAACCACAAGTACGAGCCAAGCGCCTTGGGTAAATTTCACAACAGAGAAGATGATTACGATGGTAAATGAGATAGAACCGGCAAGACTGTTTATGAAGACCTTTAACTTCCAACCATTTGGTTTAGTGCGTTGGAAGTATCGAGTCATTCCAAATCCTGCCAAGGTAAATCCTGTAAAGACACCGAGTGCATAGAAGGCGACGAGATGTTCTACAGAACCTGCAGTTATGACTACAAGAAGTATTCCGCCACCAGCAAGTAAGAGAATTCCATTTGAGAAAGCTAAGCGGTGGCCACGCTTTGTTAACTGGCGTGGAAGATAACCATCTGTTGCTACAAAGTTAACAAGCAATGGGAAAGCGCTATAAGTGGTATTTGCGCCTGCGAACAAGATAAGCATGGTTGCTAGCTGGACCATGACGAACATAAATGATCCAAAGGCCCCATTACCAACTGTCGCCTTGGCGATCTGTGAAATCACTGTTGGCACACCGGATTCGTATGGCATCGCATGAATATGGTGAGCAAAGTAGGAGACACCTAGAACGAGAGTTCCAAGCAAGGTGCTCATGATTACCAGCGTGCGCTTTGCATTGACATGTTCAGGTGCCTTAAAGAGAGCCACACCGTCTGAGATTGCTTCCAACCCAGTCAGCGAGGAACCACCATTAGCAAATGCACGAAGCAAGATGAATATTGCAGCGAACGTTAAGAGCCCTTGTTCTTCACCTAGTGGAATCGCACCTGGTAGATCGGTATCGAGGACTGGCAGCGTGCCATTTGCTAAACGCCAGAGTCCCATTCCGAAGACGATGAACATACAACCAACGAAGAAGTAGGTTGGGAATGCAAATGCTTTTCCTGCCTCCTTTACTCCGCGCAGATTTCCGTAAGTTAGAATTCCGATGACTGCAAAGATCATATGCATCTTGTAAGGCTCAGCAGACGGGAATGTCGAGATGATCGCTGCGACTCCAGCAGCTGATTGAATTGCGAGCGTAACGATGTAATCAAGCATTAGAGCAACAGCTGCAATTTGTGCAACTACTGGTCCAAAGTTGTCTCGCGACACGATGTAAGCACCACCAGTCTTGGTGTAAACATCAATCACATTTCGATAAGACAAAGTGATAATAATTAAGATTGCAAGAACGATTGCTGTCATCGGCATTAAAATTGCAAAGGCTGCAAGACCGAATGCAGGAAGCAGCGCAATCAAGATCTGTTCGGAACCGTATGCTGAAGATGAGATGCAGTCAGAGGAGAGAATGCCAAGTCCATATCGCTTGCTTAAGCGCTGGTGGCCTAGTGAGTGGCGATTGAGTGCGCCTCCTAAGAAGAAGCGCTTAACCTTGTAGGAAACTGGGTCCTTTACGTGTGTGTGTTCTTGAAGTGCAACTGGTTCGGGCGCATCATCAGTCCAAGACTTAGCCACGACAACTCCCTTTGCAATTCATATCCCGTAAGTATGCTTATCTTATGCGCACACAGTTATATATAGATGGTCAATGGGTCGACGGAAGCGGGACTTTAGAGGTCATCGACCCCAGCGATGGCTCAGTTATCGCCACAGTTCCGACTTCAAGTGATGAGCAGAACTTAGCCGCCATCGATGCCGCTGACCGCGCCGCCGCTTCTTGGGCCAAGACCGCACCCCGCGTCCGCAGCGAAATTCTGCGTAAAGCTTTTGAATTGATGATCGCTGAGGCCGATTATTTAGCCGAACTCATTTCAAAAGAGAATGGCAAGGCACTACCTGATGCAAAGGCTGAAGTTAATTACGCCGCCGAATTCTTTAGATGGTTCGCCGAAGAGACAGTTCGCATCTCTGGTGATTTCCGAATGGCGCCAGCGGGAGATAAGCGCATCTTGGTAACGCACCAACCAATCGGAGTTTCATTACTTATTACTCCGTGGAACTTCCCTGCTGGAATGGCTACTCGCAAAATTGGACCAGCAATTGCAGCAGGATGCACAATGATTTTGAAACCAGCGGGAGAAACTCCACTGACTGCGCTCGCAATCGTGGATATTCTCGAAAGATGCGGATTGCCAAAGGGTGTTCTCAATGTAATTCTTCCTGCGCAATCAGGTCCTGGAATCTCCAAAGTACTTCACGACTCTCGCGTTAAGAATCTTTCATTTACTGGATCAACTCAAGTTGGAAAAATTCTTCTTAAGGAAGCAGCCGATCAAGTAATTCGTTGCTCCATGGAACTCGGTGGAAATGCACCATTTGTTGTTCTCGATGATGCAAATGTCGAAGAAGCCGTTAAAGGCTTGATGATGGCGAAGATGCGCAATGGTGGCGCTGCATGTACAGCTGCAAACCGCATCTATGTTGCACAATCCATCGGCGACAAGTTCATCGCAGAGTTTGCAAAGGCGATGGCTGCGCTCAAGATGGGCGTCGGTCGCGAAGCTGGAACACAGCTCGGTGCAAGTGTTTCTGTAAAAGAACGTAACAAGATTGCAGAACTCGTTGATGCATCAAAGTCACGCGGAGCAAAGGTTCACCTAGGCGGAACAACTCCTGATGGTGCTGGAGCTTTTTATCCTGCAACTGTTCTTGAAGTTTCAAAGGATGACGAGATTCTTGCAAACGAAGTCTTCGGACCTGTTGCACCAATCGTTCTCTTCGACACCGATGAAGAAGCTCTCAAACTTGCCAATGACACTGAATACGGACTTATTAGTTATGTGTATTCAGAAGATCTCAAGCGAGCAATTCGATTCGCTGAAGGCATCGAAGCAGGAATGGTCGGAATCAACCGCGGCTTACTTTCAGATCCAGCCGCACCATTTGGTGGCGTAAAACAATCCGGCCTCGGCCGCGAAGGCGGATTCGATGGCGTGCACGAGTTCTTGCAGACTAAATACATCGGGGTAGAAATTTAAGCAGTAATGACCGCCAATATTTTCAGTCTCAATTTGTATTTCAATCGAGACCTAAACGTTGATCTTTGCTCTGGCTTCGCATTCAGCTAGTACATCAGTGATATCAGAGACTCTCTCGCTAGAAATTTGTGAGAGCTTTGTCCAACCTAAACGCTGGAATTCATTGGAATCAGCAGGGCGATAGCTATAGGCACAGCCATTTGCATCGACAGAGACTTTATAAACCCCAGTTGGTAGGTTGAGAATTTCTTCGCCACCAGCCGATAAACGAATTGCAAGATTTTCGTATCTTGAGAAATTTTCTCTTTTTAACTCTGCTATGACAGAAAAATAAGCACGTTCCCATTCCAGATCCTCTTTACTAAGGATTTCGTCTGGATTCTTGCTCATAAATAAAGTCTAACTCAAGTCCCACAGCCAAGCTCGGTAGTTTTCTCGGACCAGGTTGGTGGCGTTGCAAATCTCTTCCCACGAATCGTTGCCCGGGCAAAAGCCACTCCGTAATATTTAGATTTGGATAAATTCTTACAGTATGCAAAAGTGAATTGATTTTTTACGACCAAGCCATTTGATTTTGAGCTTTCGGCTTTCGTGCTTCGTTGAGCGACGAGATGTGGAGCACCGAAACCTTCCTTGAAAATTTTGACCGTCAAAATGACGTTGCTTTGCGGAAAGTTACATCTAGAAGTTGCATTCACTTTCACCGCTAGGCGGCCTTGCCGTTCGAGGATGGAAGTTGAAATATGAGCATTCCCAACCTCAATAAAGCACTCAGTTTTTGGAGGAGTAACCACTTCATTGGCCCCAAAGATCGTTTCGGGCATTGACAGATTAATAAGGAGTGTTACAAGAACCGCAGTCGTGGATTTCAGAACCAGTTTTCTCATGTCTGAGAATGACAAAAAAGATTAAACGAGCCTGAAAGTTATCACCAGGAATGAAGTAAGAGCGGAGGATGAGGGATTTGAACCCTCGATAGGTTTCCCTATACACGCTTTCCAAGCGTGCGCACTCGGCCGCTATGCGAATCCTCCAGCGCTGGCTGCTCGCGAGAGCTACCAACGGGCCAAGAGTAACGGTGCCCAAGGTCAGCCTCGACACCTAAGATTGGCTCAGATCTCCGGTGCGACGCCATCGTGCTGAACTCCCCCAGGGTAGGAATACAGCAAGGGTAGGTACGCTCTGACGGGTGCACCGGAGGTCCCAAGAAATCCAGCAGTACAACCGAATCGATAGTCGCGGTCAATTAGAAGTGAATTGAATCGCGGCGGATCAAGAGAGTAGATGAAATGTCTTTAGCGCTATATCGAAAGTATCGCCCCTCTGTATTTGCAGATGTTATTGGCCAAGAACATGTCACTGTTCCACTTTCAAATGCGCTCGAATCAGGAAAGACACATCACGCATATTTATTTAGCGGCCCTCGTGGTTGCGGAAAAACTTCAAGCGCTCGCATCATGGCGCGTTCGCTTAATTGCGAAAAAGGTCCAACACCAAATCCATGTGGCGAGTGCCAATCATGTAAAGATTTAGTTGCAAATGGTCCAGGTTCAATCGATGTTATTGAACTCGATGCTGCAACTCACGGACTTGTTGATGATGCCCGCGATCTTCGCGATAAAGCATTCTTCGCGCCAGTGCAGAGCAAGTACAAGATTTACATTATCGATGAGGCGCACCAGCTTGGAC
>CAZSEW010000037.1:0-6455 GCA_964606025.1 uncultured Candidatus Planktophila sp. | reverse complement strand
CAGCTAACGCTGCTGTAATCAAGCTTCCACTCGCGGACTGGCCAGCATGTGCTGCCGTCCCAACATCTCTTTACTGTATCGAATCTGTTGTAGTTACGAACGCATCTGGCGCTCGCACAACTCTTCAATGGGTGGTTTCAGGTCAAGAACCTAAGGCAGAAGTTGCTCCAACAGGTGAAGTCTTCGCACCACTTGCACGTATCGAAGGTGGAAAAGTTAAGGACAACGCATGGTGGATGCCTACATTCCAGCGCGAAGTTCTACTTAATCCAGCTAAGCAAGTTGTCGACCTTACGCCACTCTTGGGAACAGCTAATCACCCAGAGCAAGGGGCGAAGTACAACCCAACAACGAAGACTTACGATATTAATAAGCCTCTAGATTCATATCAGCACCCAACAAGCTGCTGGGATCAGGCGACAGGTACAGATAAGCAAACTACTTTTGGTGAGTGCATCAAGGGATCTGTTGGATTCATCGTTGATAACGAGGTCAAGTTCATCTGGCATATGACATCTGCAAAAGATGCAACAGATCAAATAAATCGAATCAAGAACTCTACTTTCGTTGATCTCACAAAACTTGCGGAGACTCAGGTTCGCCCATCAATCAACTCAACATATGATGCAGCAGCTGGAACATTCAGTGCTACAGAGCCGATGTTTATCCCAATGTGGTTGGCACGCGGAGCACAAGAAAAGGGCTGGGTCATTGCAGGTCAGCCAACAGGCGCAGCAATCACAAAGACAGAACCAGATGTTGATACATCAACTGTCACAACTGAACTTGCTCCCTCAAATGCTGATGCAATCGGCTCTTCTGTTGAAGCCGGAAAAGCACTCGGCGGACGCTGGACACACTCCAACTGGGCGGGCCTTGGACTCAATTCACTCGGCTACGACGGTATCTACATTAAGTCTGCGGCTCTTGGTGAATACCAGCGCTCATGGTTGATGGCAGATGTTCTTCCTATCGTTAACGATAAGGACAATAAGACATTCCTCGCGGGACAGCCTGGAAATAATAAGTTCGCAGTCAATCTCGATGCGGACCTAACAGTCTCATTGAAGCTCCGTATCGGTGAAATGATTCCTGGTGTCACATTTGCTATCGCAACAGGTGTCACTATGAATACTCAGCGCACACAGGACTTCAACACCGTAACTCTTACTGGTAGCCCAGTTACTGTGCCACTTGCAGCTAAGACAGCTGACTGTAAGGGTGAGACCGGAGTTGCTAAGGCAAACGTTCGTCAGTTCCAGTTGATCACATTGTCACAAAATGATGATCAGAGCGGATTCGGTGTTCCAGGAACAACTGGAAATATGTTTGTCGGCTCTAACGGTGTCTGCGAACTCTCAACTCCAGTATGGAATGAAGAAGATAAGACATTCACATGGCGAGTTGCGGCTCCTCACTTTGCGCCAGATGGCGTGACTGTGAATCGTGGTTTCTACAAGGCTGTAATTCCCGCATCTGATGCAGCACTTCTTTGGGGTCTTGCTAATCCAAAGGATGCAGCAACAGCTCTCGATATCTCACTCACAACAGAGGAGAGCGGAGTCACAAACGCATTCACCAAGGTGATCTCAGTGAAGAACGGAAATATCATCATTGATATTGCTGGCTTCGAGTATTCACGTCCAAAGCTCAAGATTGGTATCAAGGCTAGCTACAAGCCAGCTAAGAACTCTGCCAAGAAGAGCACAATCACCTGCATCCAGGGTAAGACACAGAAGAAAATCACTGCGGTCAAGCCTGCATGCCCTACAGGCTATAAGAAGAAATAACCTCCAACTTTCTTCTCTATAGATAAATCAAGGTAGCGCCACCCCGGTAAGCGAGAAATTACCGGGGTGGCACTTCCAGCTTCGACCAAGTGGAAGAACGCAAATTCAGAATTAATTGCATTATCGAAGAAATAGGAACCATGAAGAAATCGCTATCAATTCTCTGCATTCTTGCAGTCACCTTTGGCTTTGCCGCCTCAAGTAAGGCATCTGTTTCATCCGTAGGCGACCCCGGAAGATCATGGTCTGTTCCAAATGATGCGCAGATTGGTGAGCATGTTCAGCAATTCCTAGATACTTTTCCGGGAGAACCTGGATCGGAGCTATTACCTACTAGCGCATATCAAAGATACGCCGACGAAAATCCAACTTGTGCATCTTTAAGCGAAGCTAAGTGTTATTACAGTGAAATTAGATATCAGGCAGTAATTCCATTTTGCTCAGATCAAAGCGATGTAAATTGCACTTTAGACATGGGGGTCATTGATTCCAATGGCCAGAAAATCAGTGCCTCATTTAATCGATACTTTCCAACTAAGGCTCGTAATCAGTTCTCTGGAAGCGCTGAACACAAATTACCTAGCGGAGTAGCCGGAAGTATTTTCTCAATTCCCCAGGCACCTCATGGTGGTGGTGACAAATATTATTTATCGGTTCTAATGAATGGTTCGGGCGATATCTCTAACGGAATCAAGCTGACAGATTTTTCTGTGAAACTGTATCCAGTAAAGCTCGAAGTTGATGGCACATTAAATGACATGGGAGATACTGGATGGGCCATCCTCCCAGCCGGGACACCAGGCAATCCAACCGGCAAAGACACCTGGCATCGTTATGGACCTGGATTTTCTGGAAGTAATTTTTGTGTTGCAACTTCGGGATCAGAGAAATTATGTGCTCAGCGATATGCATTCCCCTCGGGTTTCAAATTTTATGTCTCAGTTCGAACACAGCAACTACCTGCTGGCTGGATGCATGGTCGTTTGGCAGAACCGGAAATCAAAATCACCAAGAATGAAGCAAGTTCAATGATTGAAGTTATAGCCGAGCCTGTTGCTGTCCCGGTTGTTTACAAGATGTACAAGTATCCAGAAATGCCAGCTGAGCTTAAGGCGCAATACGATGTCAAGACGGGTGGCTACGTGAAAGATCCCAACTTTATTCGGAGTGGTGCAAATTATGTGCAAGGTGGAAGAACTTCAGGAAACCCTGACCCACTTTTAAGAAATGTGATTGTTGCGCCCGAAGCTTCAAGTGCAGCGGGAATGGAGCAATTAAAGTTCTGGCTTCCTTTCGTCGAGGACAAAGCGACATCTCTGCTTTCTTACTGGTCTGTACGAACACTCTCACAGGAGGAAATGCAAGGATCGAGTGCATGTTTTGCAGACAAGGGAAACGTCACCGGAATTGTGACCACGAACGCAACACAGTATTCGGGAGGACCTCCAAAATTCTCAAAGTCGGAAGGAACCCTTGATTACCAAGTTGCGGCACCTCACTACACAACAGACAAAAATGTGTTCAGAGGTTCATACGATCTCGTAATGAGATCGGATGTTGCTCGATGCATTTATGGATTTTCAAAGGCACCAATCAACGCCACGCTTTCAATTACAAGTGCAGACGGAACTCCTCAAATTGCCACGACCGTTATCGGAGAGAGAAACGGCTGGCTCTATCTTCGTGCGAAGAACTTCGAATTTTCTGCGCCTGTGATCAAAGCAAAACTGACTCAAGAGGCAGAGGCCGCTCCCATGGCACCAGCAGTACCTACAAAGGTAAGTGTTAAGAAAACAACAATCACTTGTACAAAGGGGAAGATCTTCAAGAAAGTATCTGGAATCAAACCAAAGTGTCCTACTGGATTTAGGAAGAAATAATGCAGAAGAAAATTATTTCTGCACTGACTCTCATAGTGCTGGCACTCGGACTCTCGTTACCTGCTGACGCTGCTAGCCTTCCAGATGAACAGTACGTTCTAGAATTACCTGCAGATAATCCTAAAATAGTCCCTACATATGGAATTTCTGCAAACGGAATTGGGGAATTTCCAACAAATATCAATTACCTCTTCGGCAAGAAGAGTGATGGAAACGATTTCTACGTCAGCAAGGTGACCTCGGTAGGATTTTGTACATCACTTTCTGATACAAACTGCGCTGGCGCATCCTTAATTCATTACAAGGCGCAGATTGGAGTATGTGCGACTCCCGAGTCGACCGACTGTATTTCTGAAATCACGGCCAAAAATCAAGACGGCAGAAATCTAGAAATCTCATCAACCGAGGCGTTTCCCGGTTCGGTTGCAGGAACCTTCATGGGTGATTCAAAAGCTGGATTACCAAGTGGCGGTGCATCACCGCTAATTACGATTCCCGACCTTCCACATGCAGGCGGAAACAAATATTTGGTGGTTGTATCTGCCGATAGTTATAGAGCTCCAAACAAGAACGTATTCGAGCCAGCAAATCTAAAAGCTTCAATTTATGCAGTCCGTATCGATCAGGAGCGGAATAGTTTGCCTGGAGTGCAATCTAATTTAAGTTGGTTCGATAAGTTAGATCTAAGGCTTGATGGATGGACTAATCCGACACTTGCCTGCCCTATCTACTCAGCTACGGAATGCGCAAAGCCGTTCCCGTTACCTTTGAATGCTCAGTTCGGACTCAAGTTAAAGCTGTCTAATCCCGTTAAAGGTTGGCTGCACGGTCGACTAGATGGCGTTACGTCGGATATCTCAACCGATTCAAATGGAAATCAAGTTATCTCCATTCAAGGGAATCCGGTAGTGGTTCCAAGTGCATATGGATGGACTAAGAAAGCCGAAGCATCTAAATCAATTACAGATTTCTATGACAAGATGAGAAAGCCAATCGGTGGAAATGGATTCGGCTGCATCAATGATTCGACTGGTGGCAGTGCAACGAATGGGTGTCCAGCTGAGTATTGGGTTTCATTCCTACGTCATTTAAAGGCGAACCAGGAATCAATGGATGAATTCTTGGCATGGATGCCTTCACTTAAAGATAAAGCAAGCAAGGCACCAACTATCTGGCGTTGGGAAACTATGGGTGCAGATAGCACTAATGATCCTTGCTACCAAAACTCTTCAAATCTGATCGGTTTTGTCACAACGAATGCAACACAGTATCTATCTGGCCCACCGGTGTTTAATAAATCAGAAGGCTCCTTGGATTACAAAGTTGCGGCACCTCACTACCTCCCAGATGGTAAAGAATTCCTAGGTTCCTATAACTTGGTGATCAATGCTCAAGCAGCTCGCTGCTTGTATGGCTTCACCGATGCACCGATACAAGCAACAGTGTCGGTGACGGCAGCCGATGGGCAAGCGCGGGTAGCCACCACTTCGCTAACAGAACGAGGCGGCTGGCTAAAGCTTTCCGCAAACGGATTTACTTTCTCAAACCCAACCGTGAGGGTGAAGTTACTGCAAGAAGCAGCCAAACCAGCAGTAACAGAAGTGGCTACCAAAGTAAGCGCAAAGAAATCCACGATTACTTGCGCTAAAGGGAAGATCACCAAGAAAGTATCTGGAATCAAGCCAAAATGTCCGACCGGATATAAGAAGAGATAGGTAGCTAAATGCATTTGCTTCGAACCAGATTTGTTCAGACCTTTATTGCAATCACAATTGCATATCTCGGAATTGTGGTTGTGATCTCTCAGAGTTCAGCGGGAGATACTGCAGCAATCGATAAGAAGCTAGTCAAGATGAGCGCAGATAATCGTCTTGAATTGCTAGTGCAGATTACGGGAGTTAATCCTCTTGAGGGAACTGCAAATGCACGTGTACTTCCATGGCCGAACTCTGAAGATATTGGTTACAAGTTAAAGAGTGGCTGGGTCCCAACACAGGATGTTGATTTAATTGTTGACTCAGTCATTGGCGCAAGTAATGGCGGAAGTAACACATACACATTCGAAAAGGATGTACCTACTGGTGGTTTTGATGTTCAGATTGATGAGCAGCCAGGCTCAGGACCAAGGAACAGTATTTCTTGGTACCCACTTGATAAGTACAACTTTGAGATTCCCATGTCGGCTATTGCAAACCTTAAAGGCGGAGACCAGGTAACTCTCAATATTCTTCCTCTGGATTACACCAAGAATATTGACACCTTTGATGTAAAGATGGTGCATGGGCTTTGGAACGATGCCTATAAGACAGTCACTATCGGAGATAAAGATTCATTTAAGCTGGCAATAGATGAATTCAATAATGGCCAATCTTCATCTGTATTTGAAACTCATCGCTCAAATTCAACGAAACTTCTCGTTTCAATCATTCTGTTGCTAATGATCACGGCGATGCTCTCGGTGACGATCATGACTTACATGGTGGTTGCAGGTAAGCGCCCACCGACCCTTTCTTCATTGACGTGGGCTGCAGCTCTGACCTATTCCTTGATCTCACTCCGTGGCTTGATGCCAGGCAGCCCACCAATCGGGATTTTCGTGGACAAGATTTTCTACTTCCCGGCCCTGATCGTGACCTTGGTCTGTTCACTATGGGTGTTGGTCACCTGGGTCCGCCGCGAGGATTTCCAGAGCTAATCCATGCGGGGCGCTCGAGAAAATCGAGCGTGTCCGGGGCAATTTCCTAGCATTTAGGCGGATTTCCCTTTATAAGGGGCTCTCGCATAG
>CAZSEW010000036.1:5089-6485 GCA_964606025.1 uncultured Candidatus Planktophila sp. | reverse complement strand
TACATTCGTGGCTCTGTTCTTCAGTTTCGATAATTCCGGTCTTGTAATCGTTGACTGCTTCGCCCACCATGCGCATATATAGATCGAAGCCAACATCTGCAATGTGCCCAGATTGTTCACCACCCAGTAGATTGCCTGCGCCACGAATCTCGAGATCTTTAAGAGCAACGCGCATTCCCGAACCAAGATCGGTATTGCTTGCAATTGTTTTCAACCGGTCAATAGCAACTTCCGAAAGCGGCTGATCTGGTGGATATAGGAAGTAGGCGTATGCACGATCGCGACCACGGCCAACACGTCCACGCAATTGATGCAGTTGTGACAAGCCAAAATTCTCAGCACGTTCCACAATTAAAGTGTTTGCATTTGCAATGTCGAGACCGCTTTCAACAATCGTTGTACAGACAAGAACATCGAAATCGCGATTCCAGAATGCAAGGATGACATCTTCTAGTTGTCCTTCGCTCATCTGTCCATGTGCAATGCGAATCCGAGCTTCAGGTACGAGCTCCTGCAACTTTGAAGCTGCACGATCAATTGATTCAACTCGATTATGAATATAGAAAATCTGACCGTCACGCAATAGTTCGCGATGAATGGCTGCCTTTATCTGGGCATCTTCCGCTGGTCCCACGTAGGTAAGAATTGGATGGCGCTCTTCTGGCGGCGTCGTAATCGTGGACATCTCGCGAATGCCGGTCACTGCCATCTCAAGGGTGCGCGGAATAGGCGTTGCAGACATCGCAAGGACATCGACCGTTGTACGCATCTTCTTGAGTGATTCCTTCTGCTCAACGCCAAAGCGCTGTTCTTCATCAACAATTACGAGGCCCAGATCTTTAAATTGCACATCTGTCGAAAGAATTCTGTGGGTTCCCACGACAACATCGACAGAGCCTGCAGCTAAATCTTGCAGAATTTCCTTACTCTCTTTAGCAGTATTGAAACGTGACAGACCAGCAACCTTGATAGGAAAACCTGCGTAGCGTTCAGCAAAAGTCTTTGAGTGTTGCTGAACAAGCAAGGTTGTGGGAACAAGAACCGCTACTTGCTTTCCATCTTGAACAGCCTTAAATGCGGCACGAATGGCAATTTCTGTCTTTCCATAACCAACATCGCCACAAATAATGCGATCCATTGGATACGGGCGTTCCATATCGCGCTTTACATCTTCAATAGTAGAAAGCTGATCGGGGGTTTCAATATAAGAGAATGCATCTTCTAATTCACGTTGCCAAGGAGTGTCGGCAGAGAAGGCAAATCCTGGCGCACTTGTGCGCGCTGCATAGAGACGGATCAATTCGCCAGCAATCTGCCGAACAGCTTTACGTGCGCGTCCCTTCGCCTTCTGCCATTCACCGCTGCCAATGCGATGCACAGTTGGAGTTTCTCCTCC
>CAZSEW010000036.1:0-4989 GCA_964606025.1 uncultured Candidatus Planktophila sp. | reverse complement strand
GTGCGCAGTACCTCGCAGAGCGCCTCGACATTTCCGCGCATCGGATCAATCGGTGAGATGTCGAGAAATGCTGCATCGCTATCGAGATCGCTTCCAAAGGAATTTAAAGCAAAAGTAGCGAGTTTGAGTGATGAAATCTCAGCTTTGAGTTCGCTCCAATCAAAATACGTCATGCTCTCAACAGGCAAAGGCGCATCGGCGCCGACTGCAGCATTTGACCAAGAGGCGGCTAAGAACTCTGCATTTGTCTCAATGAGATCTGCGGTGCGTGAACGCACTCGTTCTTCGTCAAGAAATACAACCTGGGTGTTCTGCGGCATCCGATTGAGAATGGTTTCGAAATTATCGGTCAGAAGTGGAATCAATGACTCCATTCCTTCGGTAATGATGCCTTCGGCCAACTTTCCTAGAATTTCAAGAGCTGCCGGGTACTCATCTTTAATCTCACCTGCACGAGATTTAATTTCTTCGGTAAGCAAGAGTTCGCGACATGGCAAGATGGAAAGTTTTCCTACAACTGGATCCGTTGTGCGTTGATCTGAAACATCGAAGTAAGAAAGATCCTCTATCTCATCACCGAAGAAATCGATACGTACAGGATGCGCTGTCAGCGGCAGGAAGATATCAACGATGCCACCACGAACTGCAAATTCGCCACGCTTCTCAACTAAGTCTGTACGAGTGAAGGAGAGTTCTGTTAAATGGTTGATGAGATCAGTCAGCGCAATCTCTTGGCCAACTTCTAAAGTCCATAGCGGCGACTTCGCAAGGGATGCAATAAAGCGATGAATGACTGCACGGATGGGAGCAACGACAATTGGATTAGTGAGATTTTCTGTCAGCGAATGAAGCGTTGAAATTCTTCGCGCAACTGTGTCATTGCGAGGACTCAATCTCTCGTGCGGAAGCGTCTCCCATGCTGGAAATTCAAAGACATCTTTATGGAGCGCCTTTAACTCATCGACTAAATCTTCGGCACCGCGACTAGAGCTTGTAACGACAAGCAGGGGCGCAGTGCTCGCTTTGATCGCTAAGAGGAATGGATAAATTGATGTTGGAGCAATTACCTTTGAATTTTCGGCAAGGGCAGATCTGACTTCAGAGTCGCTCTGAAGAAGACCAAGCACTCCTCGCATTTCATTTCTCCTTACTCGTCGGTAAATGCCATATGGCCCCACTCCAAAAAGAAGGGGGGCTTACAAATGACAGTCTAGCGACCTCTTTATCTATGTGAGAATTCTCCCGTGAGCAATCAACCTTCTGAGACGCAGCAGCTCGTAGCTTCCAGCGATGCAACGCTTCGCAGCGACGTTCGCAGATTAGGTGATCTCTTAGGGCAATCACTTGTACGACAAGAGGGAACAGAACTCTTAGATCTCGTTGAATCAGTACGTAAGAGCGTTCGCGAAGGTGGCGGAGTAGAGATTCTCGAAAAATTATCTGTTGAAGAATCTGTTCAACTCGTACGCGCATTTAGTACTTACTTCAACTTAGCTAACGTTGCAGAACAGGTGCACCGTTCACGAATTCTCGCAGAGGTCCGCAACGAAGGTGGCTCTTGGTTAACGCGAGCTGTCGACAAGATTGAAGATGCAATTAAGAATCCAATTGCTGGCCATGAAATCTCTCATGCAGATTTGGTGAAGTGGATAAGCGAACTCGATGTTCGCCCAGTATTTACTGCGCACCCGACAGAAGCCGCACGTCGTTCTGTCTTAAGTAAGTTAGGACAAATTGCAGCGCTTCTCGATACCCCCAAGGGTGCAACACAAGATGAGCGCCTTGCCGAGACAGTGGATCTCCTGTGGCAGACCGACGAACTTCGCCTAGATCGACCAGAGCCACTTGATGAGGCGATGAACGCTCTCTACTACCTCGATGATCTTGCTACTCATACTGTTCCAGAAGTTCTGAATGATTTTGCTCGCGAGCTAAAGCGCTTAGATATTCAACTTCCAGCAACATCTCGCCCCCTTACCTTCGGTACATGGATCGGCGGAGACCGCGATGGAAATCCAAATATCACACCGCAAATCACAGAAGATGCAGTCACGCTTCAAGTAAGCCACGCGATTCGCACAACGATTGCAGCGATGAACCGTCTGCGTCAGATGCTCTCGGTTTCCACGCGTATTGCTGGTGCAACACCTGAACTCAGCGCATCAGTTGAGAAGGATCTCAAGAACATCCCTGAATTCGAAGAGCGCTTCTTGCGCCTCAACGTACAAGAGCCATATCGACTCAAAGCAACGGCAATTGTGCATCGCTTGGCATTTACTCGCGATCGACATGCAGCAAGAACTGCCCATGTTCCAGGTCGCGATTACAAGAACACTGAAGAACTTCTTGCAGACCTTACGCTGATGCGTGATTCGCTCTTTGCTCATAAAGGCGAACTTCTCGCTACAGGGCTGATCGAACGCACAATCCGCACAGTTGCAGCATTTGGTTTAACCCATGCAACTCTTGATATTCGTGAACACTCCGATGCCCATCATGCAGCAATTAGCCAAATGATCGGTGGAAATTACTTCGAACTTTCACACGATGAGAAATTCCCAGTTCTCACAGCTCAACTTGGTTCTTCAACAAAGTTAGATACTTCAAAGCTGGATGCAGCTGGAAGTAAGACTTTCAACACCTTTGTTGCAATCGCTGACCTAATTGAACGTTTCGGCCCTGAAGTAATCGAGACCTACATTGTTTCGATGACAAAGGGCGCAGACGATCTCATTGCCGCGGCAGTACTTGGTAAAGAAGCAGGCCTTGTAGATATAGATAAGAAAGTTGCAAAGATTGGTTTTGCCCCGCTACTTGAAACAGTTGCAGAGCTTCGCGCCGCTGGAGACATTCTTGAGAAGCTCCTCTCAGATCCAACCTACAGAAAAGTTGTTGAGCTACGTGGCAATTTGCAAGAAGTCATGCTCGGGTATTCAGATTCAAATAAAGATGCAGGAATTGCGACATCTCAGTGGGAGATCCATCGTGCACAACGCACTCTGCGCGATGTAGGAATGAAACACGGCGTTAAGCTCCGTTTATTCCATGGACGTGGTGGTTCTGTCGGTCGCGGTGGCGGCCCTACATATGATGCGCTCGTTGCACTTCCTTGGGGATCTGTCGACGGACAAATTAAGATGACTGAACAAGGTGAAGTCATCTCAGATAAGTACGCGCTTCCCGCACTTGCTCGCGAGAATGTTGAGCTCACACTTGCCGCATCCCTTGAGGCAACAATTCTTAATCGTGGCCCACGACAGAGCAAAGAAGACCTTGCAAAGTGGAATGAGTGCATGAATCTCATCAGCGACAACTCATTTGCCCGCTATAGAAAACTTATCGACCATCCAGACCTTCCTGCATATTTCTATGCATCAACTCCTGTTGAACAGCTTGGGAATCTCTTCTTAGGTTCTCGTCCATCACGTCGCCCCGATGCATCAGGTGGGCTTGATTCACTGCGTGCAATTCCGTGGGTCTTTGGTTGGACGCAATCACGCCAGATTGTTCCTGGCTGGTTCGGTGTTGGTTCAGGACTTAAAGCTGCACGCGAAGCAGGAAAGTCGGATGTTCTTGCACAGATGCTCAAAGAGTGGCACTTCTTCTCAACCTTTATCAGCAACGTAGAGATGACACTTGCGAAGACTGACCTTGAGACTGCAAAGCGCTACGTAGAAACTTTGGTTCCAAAGGAACTTCATCACTTCCTCGACACAATCCGTGAAGAGTTCGAACTGACTGTGGCTGAAATTCTTACACTAACCGGGAAAAGTTCACTTCTGGGTGATCAGCCGGTTCTGGCTCGCACACTTCAGGTGCGCGATACCTACCTCGCACCTCTTCAGCTTCTGCAGGTAACTCTTCTTCACCGTGTGCGCGAACAAGGAGAAAAATCAGATCCAACGTTGATTCGTGCGCTACTTCTTACTATTAATGGTGTTGCTGCTGGCCTTCGTAATACTGGCTAATTCCAGCAAATTAGCTATTGAATTTGCTCTGAGTTAAATCAAGCCCTTTTTCAATAAGGAACTCAACACAATCCGCGCCTCGATCAATAAATTCATCGAGCTCCTTCTTCTCTTCCTTACTAAATTGCTTCAGCACAAAATCACCTGGATCTTGCTGTCCCATTGGGCGACCAATACCAAGGCGAATGCGGAAGTAATCCGCAGTGCCCAATGAGGATGTCAGTGATTTCAAACCGTTGTGGCCATTGTCGCCGCCAGCAACCTTTGCGCGAATCGCTGCATAAGGAATATCTAGTTCGTCGTGCAAGACAATAATTCTTGAAGGTTCGACAGAATAGAAAGAGGCGAGCGCCTTTACGGGCCCGCCTGTTTCATTCATGTAGCTCTTTGATTTTGCAACAATCACTGAATGCGCATCAACGCCAACACCTAATTTAAAAGCTGCGATATCGCAACGTGATTTATGTGAAGAAAGTTTTACATTGTGACGCTTGAGGAGATGGTCGATAACCATCTGACCCACATTGTGACGGGTGGCAGCGTATTCATCGCCCGGATTTCCGAGCCCAACTACCAACCACGTCATAATGGAAAGTCTAAGTGTTAAGCGTCCTTCTTCTCTGCATCCGCTGCAGGTGCCGCTGCATCAGTTGCTGCTGCTGCTACTGGAGCAACTTCTTCAACTGCAGTTGAGCGCTCTGACAAGTGAACGATGATTGTGTTTGCTGGGCTTACAAGTGTTGTACCTGCTGGCAGAACAACATCTGATGCGTACTTTGAAGTACCTGAAGCCATGCCTTCGATATCGAGAACGAGGAACTTCGGAATAGAAGTTGCTTCTGCTTCGATTTCGATTGAGTTGTGCTGGTGCTCAAGGATTCCATCTGGATCGTGCTTGCCTTCTGTGTGAACTGGAACAGAGACAGTTACCTTCTCGCCGCGGCGGACAAGAACGAGGTCGATATGCTCGAGGATCTGCTTGAGTGGGTGGCGAACGATTGACTTAGGAAGTGTGAGCTCT
>CAZSEW010000035.1:1777-6586 GCA_964606025.1 uncultured Candidatus Planktophila sp. | reverse complement strand
ATCGCGGTCCAAATACACCGCTTGCACAAGGTGCACCAAAGCCATGTGCATCATGTGGATTCTTTATTCCTATTGCAGGATCACTTCGCTCTGCATTCGGTGTCTGCGCAAATGCGATTGCACCAGATGATGCACGCGTAGTTTCAGTCGACCACGGCTGCGGCGCCCACAGCGAAGCGACCCTCTAACTCACTTCAGGCGTAAAACTGGGTCGCAAGGCCACCTCTTTCTACGATAAATTAGCCCCCTGTCCGAATCCCCCGGCTCGCATCACTAAACGAGTACCGCAAATTTAAGGAGTAAGTGCAATGCCTACAGGAAAAGTGAAATGGTTTTCGCTCGAAAAAGGTTTTGGCTTCATTGCATCTGATGAAGGCGAAGATGTTTATCTCGCTTCATCTGCGCTCCCTGAAGGTGTCGCAACTGTAAAGCCAGGTACAAAGCTTGAGTTCAGCGTAATTGATTCACGTAAGGGGCCACAGGCGATGTCAGTGCATATCGTTGATGCGCCAGTTTCGCTTGCTGAAAATTCTCGCGTTCACAATGATGATCTCGCTGCGATGATCGAAGACACAATCAAGATTCTTGATCGCGTTGGAAATGGTCTTCGTCAGGGACGCCATCCATCAGGTACTGAAGCAGAGCGCCTTGGTCGCGTTCTTCGCGGTATCGCTTCTCAGCTCGAGGCGTAATCCCTACTTATTAAATTCCGCTTCGTCGGTTTCGGCGAATTGAGTAACGAATACCTGTAAAGCCAAGTGCTGCACCGACGACACATACCCAGATCACTTTAGATTCTGCGCCCATTGCAAGTGCAACGACTCCCGCTGCCATCCAGCCAATTGTTCCGATTGTTATTAGGATGACGACGCTCTTGATATTACTTGTCATGGAATAAGCCTAGCTGTTCTCTCTCAAAAATTAGTCGAGCAGGATGAGAATAATTAGACCAATCAAGGTCAGTGCAGTTATCAATCTGCGGCTCTTAAAGTTCATTATCTTCCAAAATCTTATGTGGAACATGTGACGGTGCAATCTTGACTGCTAGGTATGAAAGTGCAATCAGAATTGGCACCATCAGATAAGCACGAGAAATTCCAAATGAGTCACCCAGAATTCCAAGCAAGAATGGTGAGCCAGCAATCGCTACTCCTGCCGCTAACGAAATTTTTCCGATGGCTAAATCTGGACGGTTCTCGCTAAATCCGATTCCACGTAGCGCGCCAAGTGCGAATTGGTTAGACATTCCAATGCCGGCAATAAGAATTCCGATAAAGCTAAGGAGCAAATTATGGGAGAACCATAAAATCGTGAATCCAAGACCTTGAAGGAGAATAAAAATCTTAAGCTGTTGATCAAGTTCTAAACTCTTTAATATCCGCCCGCCATACCAGCGGCCAAGAGCCATACCGGTACCTAGCGCTGCAAGAGCAATCGTTGAAATAGCAGGAGATGCTCCAGTGCGATCGATGACGAGAGCAGCAGCCCAGAATGAGATAGCAAATTCACTAGCTAGCATGCAGAAGAAGCCGAACCAGGCAATCCAATACTCGATAGAGAGTTTTCCTGTTTGTGGGCCACCTTCATCTGGAACGTGCACCTCTTGCTCTTTTTCACGACGAGTGAGATAGAGCCAAGCGGCAAGAGGAAGAGCAATCAACATTCCAAAGCGCCAGTAGTCACGGAAATTATTCGCAATGTTTCCAACAACGAGCGTTCCGGTGACATAACCACATGAAGCGATTGCATTTGCTTGTGTCAGCGCCATAGGCGCCATCTCGTGATAGTGGCCGGTGATTGCAGTAAGTGAATTATTGATTGTTATGGAGACGCCAATCCCTGCAACTAAAGCTGCAGGAATCGAGAAGTAAACGGTGGGAGAAGCAACAAAGGCAATCAACCCAAGAGAGAAAATCGCGATTCCGATCCATGTTGAATTTGATCGTCCAAAACGATGAGCTAATCGAGAATTGAATGCGCCGGCCAGGATTGAGGCAATGCCAAGCGCTGTGCCGTGAAGGCCAGCGACAGTGAGCGATGTTCCCTGGTCTGCGCGTAACAAAGGTTGTGAAGGTCCGAAACTTCCAAGGAAGATATTGACGCAGACAGTCTGGAGTGCGACCGTCCAGAAGTAACGGTCGCGCTTTATCTTATGAGTCACTCTTAGAGGTTTGAGACAACAAAGTCGATCGATGCAGTCAGCGCATCAATATCGGCTGGGTCAATTGCAGGGAACATACCAATGCGAAGTTGGTTCTTACCAAGCTTGCGGTATGGCTCTGTATCCACAATTCCATTTGCGCGAAGTGCTGCTGCAACCTTTGTTGCATCGATTGAATCGTCAAAGTTAATTGTTCCGACAACCTTTGAGCGTTGTGCAGGATCTGTAACAAATGGAGTTGTGTAGCTAGTCTTCTCGGCCCATCCGTATAAACGTGATGCTGAATCTGCGCTACGACCTGCAGCAAACTTCAGACCACCATTGGCATTCATCCACTTAATTTGCTCATCGAGCAAGATCATTGTGACAAGAGCTGGTGTGTTGTAAGTCTGATCGAGACGGGAATTTTCGATTGCAGTCATGAGATCGAAGAATGCAGGAATCCAGCGTCCGCCAGCTTTGATCTTCTCTGCGCGAGCGATTGCAGCTGGGCTCATGAGTGCAAGCCATAGACCGCCATCTGATGCGAAAGACTTTTGTGGTGCGAAGTAATAGGTATCGAACTCTTTAGCATCGACTGCTAATCCACCTGCTGCAGATGTTGCATCTACAAGAACAAGTGCACCATCTGTACCTGCAGGGCGCTTAATATCCATTGCAACACCAGTTGATGTTTCATTATGTGTCAGCGCATAAACATCGATAAGAGCTTCAGCAGTTGCTGTTGGGTGTGTGCCTGGTTCGGATTTAATAACTGTTGGCTCGCCAAGGAATGGAGCTTCCTTTGAAGCTGCTGCAAACTTTGATGAGAACTCACCGAAAACTAAGTGCTGTGAACGATCTTCAATGAGACCAAATGTTGCAATATCCCAGAACGCTGTTGATCCGCCGTTACCAAGAACAACTTCATAGCCTTCAGGTAATGAGAAGAGTGAAGTTAAACCTTCGCGAACGCTCTTAACAACGTTCTTAACTGGCTTCTGTCGGTGTGATGTTCCGAGAATGTATTCGCTACCTGGCGCAGTAAGTGCGGCAAGTGATTCTGGGCGAATCTTTGAAGGGCCACATCCGAATCGTCCGTCGCGTGGCTTGAGGTTCTCAGGGATAATAATTTCTGCGCTCATGTGCCAAGACTACGGGTAGAAGCGCCCAAGCTCCCAATCAGAATTTACGTTAGCCCGCTCATAGCGCAAGCGATCATGCAGTCGTGAGTACCTCCCCTGCCAGAATTCAATACTGATTGGGGTAACACGATATCCGCCCCAGTGTGGTGGGCATGGAACGGTTGTTCCCTCGGGCCACTTCTCGGCAGCTCCTTGATATCTCTGTTCTAACTCTTCGCGAGATGCAAGGGGCGCAGATTGCGCAGATGCCCATGCACCAATCTGTGAACCCCATGGACGCGTTGCAAAGTAATCTTCAGAATCTTTGCGGTCAATCTTTTCTGCAAAACCAACAATCGAAACTTGTCGCTCCATCGCATACCAAGGAAAGAGGAGAGTGACTTGAGTATTTAATTCAATTGCTTGCGCTTTACGTGATGAGTAATTGCTGAAGAAGGTAAATCCACCTTGCGAGACATCTTTCAATAAAACGGTGCGAGTTGTGAGTGCATCTGCGCCCTGCGCATCGCTGCCTAACGTTGTAAGAACCATTGCATTTGCCTCGACGATAAAGTCATTTCCAGCAGCTTCACTGAGCCAGAGATGAAAGGCTTCGAAGGGATCAGCGGGCAGAGATTCCAGGCCGACCTCGCCGTAGGACCTGCGCATTGCCCGAATCGCATCCCGTTCCATTTTGCTCATAGGTGTATCGAACCTCACTTTCGTCGTGAGTGCATCCCCTGACCTCGCGGTGGTCAGCACCCCTGTTCTAGGTGCAGAATTGCCCCAACAATCACGAAGGAGCCAGACGTGTCAGATGATTTCAAGCCGGGTCTTGAAGGCGTAATTGCATTCGAATCAGAGATTGCAGAGCCAGATAAAGAAGGTAGCGCTCTTCGTTACCGCGGCGTTGATATTGAAGATCTCGTAGGTCGCGTTTCATTTGGAAACGTATGGGGACTTCTCGTTGATGATGAATTTAATCCAGGACTACCAAATGCTGAGCCATTCCCACTACCTGTTCACTCAGGTGATGTTCGTGTAGATATTCAATCTGCAATTGCAATGCTCGCACCAGCGTGGGGCTTTAAGCCACTTCTTGATATCTCAGATGAAGAAGCGCGCAGCAATCTTGCACGTACATCTGTCATGGTCCTTTCTTATCTTGCACAAGCTGCTCGCGGAATTATTGCCTCACCTGCTCCAGAATCAGAGATTGATAAAGCGCATACAGTTGTCGAGCGCATGATGATTCGTTGGCGCGGGGAACCAGATCCACTTCATGTTCGCGCAATTGATGCCTACTTTGTATCGGCTGCAGAACACGGAATGAATGCATCAACATTTACAGGTCGCGTTATTGCGTCAACTGGTGCCGATGTGGCAGCAGCTCTTTCAGGTGCAATCGGTGCGATGTCAGGCCCACTTCACGGTGGTGCGCCATCACGCGTATTGCATATGATTGAAGAAGTTGAGAAGACAGGAAATGCGGAAGGCTATGTAAAGGGACTTCTTGACCGCAAGGAACGTCTGATGGGCTTTGGT
>CAZSEW010000035.1:0-1767 GCA_964606025.1 uncultured Candidatus Planktophila sp. | reverse complement strand
ACCGCTAAGGAACTTAACGCTCCACGTTATGAAGTTGCTGAAGCGCTTGAAAAGGCAGCGCTTAAGGAACTTCGCGAGCGTCAACCAGATCGCGTACTTGAGACAAACGTTGAATTCTGGGCTGCAATCATTCTCGATTTCGCAGAAGTACCAGCGCCGCTCTTCACATCGATGTTTACAGCAGCTCGCACAGCAGGTTGGTCTGCACACATCCTTGAGCAGAAGCGCACAGGTCGCTTGATTCGTCCATCAGCTCGCTACGTCGGAAAGGCTTCACGTAAGCCTGAAGATGTAAAGGGTTGGGATGCAACTGTCGAACAACTCCACAAGTAGTTCGTAAATAATCGATGACTCTCGTACGAAACATCATCTGGTTTCGTAGAGATTTGCGAATTGGTGATCACCCTGCACTCTTAGAGGCGATTAAAAATAGCGATGAAATTGTGCCGCTCTTTATTCTCGATAAAACTCAGATTGAAGAAGCTGGTGCGAAGTTACTTGCCTATATGGGCCAATCACTTCGCGCACTCGATGAATCACTGGGAAATAAACTTCATATTATTGAAGGAGATCAGGTAGAAATTCTTAAGGAACTGATTGCGCGTTACAACGTTAAGGAAGTTCATATCTCCGATGAATATGAACGCTATGGCGCAGCACGTGATGCACGAGTCGAAGCGGCTGGAATTCCACTTGTTCGCACTGGTAGTCCTTATGCAGTTAAGCCTGGTCGCGTTGTAAAGCCAAGTGATGGAACCCCTTACCGCGTTTACACACCGTTTTATCGCGCATGGCGCACACATGGATATCGCGCACCGGTTGCAGCACCGAAAGAGATAAAGGCGCCAACACCGCCTGCTGAATATCGGAAGTTTCCTGACTTTCCATTTCCAGAGGGAGTTCACGTAATTGAAGCAGGCGAAGCGGCAGCTCTTCGTCGTTTTAAAGAGTTTAAGAAGAAGGGTCTGGCCAACTACGACGAGAATAGAAATCTCGCAGCCATTGATGGCACTTCCAAGATGAGCACTTATTTGAAGTTCGGTGAGATCCATCCGCGCACACTTCTGCACGGATTGGATGAAAGCCCGGCAGAAGATACTTTCCGTAAAGAAATAGCCTGGCGCGAGTTCTATGCGGATGTTCTCTTTAATAATCCTGATACCGATACCCAGTACTACGCAGCAAAATTTAAAGAGATGCGTTATGACAAACCTGGCAAGCAATTCCAGGCATGGTGTGAAGGAAAGACTGGCTACCCATTTGTTGACGCTGCAATGCGCCAGCTACTTGTCGAAGGTTGGATGCATAACCGCACCCGCATGGTTGTCGCCTCATTCTTAGTTAAAGATCTGCATCTTGAATGGCAGTTGGGTGAGCGCTTCTTTGCGCAGCACCTCGTTGATTACGACGTCGCATCCAATGCACACGGCTGGCAATGGACCGCAGGCACTGGAACCGACGCTTCTCCTTACTACCGAGTCTTCAACCCAATCGAACAAGGTCGTCGCTTTGACGAACATGGCGATTACATTCGTAAGTACGTGCCAGAGCTTGCACATTTAACTGGTGCAGAGATTCACGAGCCATGGTTATTCCTCGATGGATACTCACATGGATATCCAGAACGTATTGTTGATCACGCAGTTGAGCGAATTGAATCACTCGAGAGATTAAAGGAAATTAAGGCTGATAAACATGAGAAGCCTGAATAACTCCAACCTTATTTCTCTTTGCTTCATACATCGCAGCATCTGCACGTTCCAATAA
>CAZSEW010000034.1:0-6788 GCA_964606025.1 uncultured Candidatus Planktophila sp. | reverse complement strand
TCATGTAAGCAGTCTACGCCTCGAATTTATAACCCAAACCACGAATAGTCTGAATCAACCTTGGATTTGCTGGGTCTGCTTCAAGTTTTGAGCGTAGGCGTTTGATGTGGACGTCGAGAGTTTTCGTATCACCGTAGTAATCACCACCCCATACTCGATCAATCAGCTGTCCACGAGTAAGGACTCTGCCTGCATTACGCATCAAGAACTCAAGAAGTTCAAATTCTTTGAGAGGTAGAGAGACCTGCATGCCCATATTTGTTACCTGATGTCGTTCAATGTCTATTTCTATGCCGGCTGCAGAAATTAATCCTGAATATGCTGAACCTTTACTTTCTTCACTTGCCCCACGACGTAAAACCGCTTTGATGCGGGCTACGAGCTCGCGAGAAGAGTAGGGTTTTGTTACATAGTCATCTGCGCCGAGTTCAAGACCAACGACTTTATCGATTTCTGAATCTTTAGCAGTGAGCATGATGATAGGAACAGATGAAGTAGCACGTATTGCGCGACAGACTTCAGTTCCAGAGACTTCAGGAATCATGAGGTCGAGCAGAACAAGATCAAAAGGCTCAGATTTAAATATTTCTAAAGCTGCACGACCATTTTCTGCAACACTTACAGTAAATCCTTCTTTGGTAAGCAAGAATGAAAGGGCTTCGGAGAAAGATTGTTCATCTTCAACAATAAGAATTTTGGTCATGATTGATTCGCGACTTCACTCTGGTATATAGGTAATCTCATTGCAAATGTTGAGCCAACGTTTGGAGAGCTCCAGACATTGACTTCGCCACCATGTTTTGTCGCCACATGCTTAACAATAGAGAGTCCGAGGCCTGTTCCGCCCGTTTCTCGTGAGCGAGCAGGATCGACTCGATAGAAGCGTTCAAAGATTCGCTCAAGTTCACCGTCTGGAATTCCGATTCCCTGATCGGTAACTGCAATCTCAACAATTTCCTTATCAACCTTAAGGGTTACAGAAACCTTCGTATTTTCTGGAGAGTAATTTATAGCGTTCTCGATTAAGTTATGGACCGCCATAATGAGTTGCTCACGATCACCGAGGACTACAGCTTCATCTTCAGATGCAATGGTAATCACAATATTCTTTGCTTCTGCGATTGTTTGGCATTGATCGACAGCTTCACGGATCAGATCCGTAACTTCTAATTCTTGGGCAATCTGCAATGGATCTGAATCTTGAAGGCGGGATAGGTTGATAATCTCTTGAACTAAATCCGTTAAGCGCTTTGCTTCATGCTGCATACGGGTTGCAAATTTTGTGACCGAGTCTGGATCATCTTTTGCAGATAGAACTGCCTCACTGAGAAGCGAGAGAGCGCCAATCGGAGTCTTTAATTCGTGAGAAATATTTGCTACGAAGTCTCTACGGACTTCATGCACGCGAGCCGCCTCACTCTCATCGCTAATAAGAATAAGAATTAAGTCATCCTGGCCAAGAGGTAGAACTTTGACTGTCAGATCACGAACACCTTCTCCGATGGGACCACGTGGAAGTTCAATCTTTCCTGTCTGGGTATGGCCTTCGCGACGAACAACACGAATCAGAGCGATAAGTTCAGGGCTTTGTAAACGGCCGTCTCGATATAGACCTAACTTGTCGATGCCATCGGTGGCATAGACTGTGACTTCGCCAGGTGCCAGGATGATCGCATCCTGGTCTAGTTGAGTCAGAGTCTGCAGCAGAATCTGAGGAATCTCTCTGCCGTGCTCCGATTCTGAGCGCCGAAACCTCATGCCGTAAGAGTATCTCTACTTGAGGGTTGTTTACCTTCCGTTCACCCTCACGCAGGGTTCCATTCACCTGCCCGACCTACCTTCGCGGACATGGCTCTCATACGTTCAGTATTCCAAGATGAATTAGATGGCGTTTCACAATCACTTGTCGACCTCACCGAGATGGTCGCCGAGTCAATTGCAAAAGCGACCACAGCGATTTTGACAGTTGATTTGAAGTTGGCTGAGGAAGTAATCGCAACCGATGATCACATCGACACCTTCCAGCATGAACTCGATGCTCGAATCATTGACATCATTGCCCGCCAGCAACCTGTTGCATCAGATCTTCGCGCACTTGTAACTGCGCTTCGTATGTCTGCAGATCTCGAGCGCATGGGGGATATGTCTCACCACGTTGCAAAGATTGCTCGCCTTCGCCATCCAAGTGCGGCAGTTCCACCTGAACTTACAACTATCTTTAAAGAGATGGGTGAAGCCGCACAAAAGATTTCAAAGAAGACCGGTGTTGTTATCGCAACGCGAAATACTGATATGGCACTTGAAGTAGAACGCGATGATGACGAGATGGACAAGTTGCACCGCAACTTGATTAAGACTCTCGTTGATACATCTTGGCCACACGGGGTAGAAGCAGCGATTGATTTAACTCTCTTAGGTCGTTACTACGAGCGCTTTGCTGATCACGCAGTTTCAGTTTCACGTCGTGTCTACTTCCTCGTAACCGGAAAGTTCGCATAGCAAATATGGCTCTTGTTGAGGGGGTAATCCCTGCTCCGCGCGAGCTAACTACCGAACCGCGCAAGTCAGATAAAGTCTTTCGTCGCGTCGTAACCGCCGGCGGACTTTCATCCCTTGTCATTCTTGGGTTGATCGCAATATTCCTTGGCTACCGAGGTTTTGAAGTATTTATGGAAGAAGGACTTGGTTTTATCACCAACTCTGACTGGAGCATCTCAACTGATGAAGCTGGAAATGTTGTAGAAAGCAATTTCGGGCTAGCTGCGATGCTCGTGGGAACGATTCTCTGTTCGTTGGTAGCGGTGGTTATTGCGGTTCCAATCTCTGTGCTTACAGCGATATTCCTCAACTTCTACTGCCCACAGTGGTTAAAGAAGTTCCTAGTAACAATTATCGATATGATGGCTGCATTCCCTTCGATTCTCTTTGGTATTTGGGGCTTCTTCGTCCTGATGCCAAGTGTTGAATACTGGGCGAAGTTACTTCATCGTTACCTTGGCTTTATTCCGATTTTTGAACTCAAGCCATATATCGTCACGCGTTCTCCATTTGTTGCAGGCGTTGTCTTGGCAATCATGATCATTCCAATCATCACATCTGTCTCTCGCGAAATTTTCGCGCAGACACCTCTTGATCGTGTTCAAGCAGCTTATGCACTTGGTGCAACTCGTTGGGCGATGATTAAAGCTGTCGTAATTCCATACGGTCGTTCTGGTGTAATCGGTGGCGCGATGCTTGGCCTCGGTCGTGCAATGGGCGAGACAGTGGCAGTCTTTACAGTTCTCAATATTGTCTTCCAGGTTAATTGGCACATTCTTTTGGGTGCGGGTGGCAACGTCGCATCGCTGATCATCTTGAAATTTGGAGATGCAAGTCCTTATGAAATTAAGGCGCTCATGGCTGCAGGCCTTGTTCTCTTCCTACTTACGCTGATTGTTAATGGTTTGGCAAACTTTATTGTTAAGCGAACAGGAAAATCAGGACGATGAGTACGACACCTACTCCTAAGAAGCCCTGGGCGCTTACCCCAAAGGCTCGCGCAAAAGAAGTTTTCCTATTACTTGGTGCAGTCATTGCATCAATAATCGTTGTGCAAGCAACTGCAATGAAAGGAAAGCTTGCCTACTTCGCAGTTTTCTTTATCGCATATGCCTTCTTTACAGCTGCGGCTCAATATGTCGCGCGAGGTAAGGCGGCGGCAAAAGATGCAGTAGTAAAGACACTCGTAGTTGCAGGGGCGGTCATCACTGTTCTTCCAATTGCGAGTATCTTGTTTACAGTCATTCAAAAGGGCCTACCCGGTATTCACCTCGGACTCTTCACTCAAGATATGTCTATGGCGACTCCGACAGATCCCATTGAAAATGGAGGTTTGCTCCACGCAATCACTGGAACGCTTACCTTGGTTGCTATCTCGCTAGTTTTGAGCGTACCTATTGGAATTCTTACCGCTCTCTACCTCACTGAGATTAAAGGTAGGTTCACAGGACCAATTCGCTTCTTAGTTCAGGCAATGAGTGGTGTGCCATCGATTGTTGCGGGCCTCTTTATTCTCTCTGCAATTCTCTATCCGATTACAAAGTCTTACTCAGGATTTATGGGAGCACTCGCCCTGACGATCTTGATGATTCCAACGATTACTCGAACCTCAGAGGAAGTTTTACTCCTGATTCCTAATGATCTTCGCGAAGCAGGCGTTGCACTCGGCGGAACTCAATGGCGCACGGTTGCGATGATTGTTCTGCCAGCTGCTCGAAGCGGTCTGGTTACAGCGATGATCTTGGGCGTTGCCCGTATCGCTGGTGAAACCGCTCCTATCCTCTTGCTCACAGGCGGTGGAGATAAGGTCAACCCAAATCCGTTTAGTGGATCTCTTGGCTCACTTCCTTATTACATCTGGAAATCATTTAACGCAGGTTCACCTGAAGCTATTACACGTGCTTGGGCAGGCTTGCTCGTACTACTTCTTGTTGTTCTCATCCTTTTCACACTTGCACGACTTCTTACTACTCGAAAAATGAAAGCGAGATAGCCATGGATACCAATGTAAAGCCGAGTTCACTTGCCGATGTTGCAAGTGCAGGTGCTGGACGCGTACCTGCTGCCACTGCTCTAGGTACTGGTCTTGAGGCACGAGGCATCCACGCATGGTTCGGTAAGAACCATGTCCTCTCCGATATCAATCTCGACTTCGCTGCAGGTTCTGTAACTGCGCTTATCGGACCATCAGGGTGCGGTAAGTCAACTTTTATTCGCACAATCAACCGAATGCACGAGTTCATCCCTGGTGCTGCAATGGCTGGTGAAGTCCTTCTCGATGGAAAAGATGTTTATGCACCTGGCGTTGATGTTACGAAGATTCGTTTGCGAATCGGAATGGTCTTCCAGAAGCCAAACCCATTCCCATCAATGACAATCGGCGAGAACGTTCTCTCAGGATTAAAGCTCGCTCAGCTAAAAGTTGAAAACCAGGATGATCTTCTCGAAGAATGTCTTGAGCGCGCAGGTCTCTGGAATGAAGTGAAGGATCGCCTCGATGCCTATGGTGGTTCGCTTTCTGGTGGACAGCAGCAGCGCCTCTGTATCGCTCGCTCGCTAGCTGTACGCCCAGAAGTTCTTCTGATGGATGAACCATGTTCAGCACTTGACCCAGGTTCAACTTTGAGAATTGAAGACACAATCCGCGAGCTCTCTGATTCGATGACTATCGTCATCGTTACCCACAATATGCAGCAGGCAGCCCGCGTCTCTGATTACACAGCCTTCTTCCTGTCAGAGGGTGGACCTGGTCACATGATTGAAGTCGCTCCAACAAGTGAGATCTTCTCTCGTCCAAAGGACCAGCGCACAGAGAATTACGTGACTGGACGTTTCGGTTAATTCATTAACCTTTTGTTCATTTAAGAGTCATCTCGAGTTCGCCATAGAAATCCAGTTAGTTCACTTACCGGTCCTACGTTATGCACGTTCGACTCAAACTCACACTAGACAAACTCAAACAAGGGGAAATACATGAAGTTTTCAAGAATTGCGAAAGTTGCATCAGTTGCAGTCGCATTCGGTTTGATTGCATCAACACCAGCACATGCTGTAGATCTTCAGGGCTCTGGCGCTTCGTTCCCAGCGCTTCTCATTGAAGGCTGCAAGGCTGGTTTTGCAAAGAACACATCACATACTTTTACATATGCATCTTCTTCTTCTGGCACAGGCCAGTCAAACTCAGATAAGTCAATTGGTGATTTCTGGATGACAGATGGTGCTTACACCGCAACAACAAAGCGCGCATCACTTATCCACGTCCCACTAGTTGCAGCTCCAATTGCGATTCTTCACAACCTTCCATCAAAGACAACACTTCAGCTCTCAGCTGCAACTGTTGCAGGAATATTCTCTGGCAAGATCACAAAGTGGAATGACCCAGCAATCGTTGCTGACAATAACCGCACAACACAGAAGACTGTTTACAAGCTCGATAAGAACGGTAACCCTGTAAAGGATGCAAAGGGCAATCCGGTTGTTCGTCGCACAACAACGGTCTCGGGTCACTACACACTTCCAAATCAGAAGATCAAGGTTGTTTACCGCTCTGATTCATCAGGAACAACAGAGAACTTCACTAACTACTTAGCAAAGTCAGCGCCATCAGTATGGACAAAGGCTAAGAACAAGGTATTTAAGGATTCATTCCCAGGAAATATCAACGATATGGATAACCTCGGTCGCGTAGTTGGCGCAGCATCATCAACTGGTGTTTCACAGCTTGCAGGAAAGACTCCGTACTCAATCACATACGCTGAAGTTAACTATGCGACAGCAAATAGATTGAAGATTGCCAACCTCATCAACCCAGCTGGTCAGGTAGTTGCTCCTGATTCTCCAGGAGTCGGAGCATTCCTTGCTTCTTCTACACAGGATGCAAATGGCTATCTCACTTATGACTATGCAACAAAGGAGAAGGGTGCGTATCCACTGGGAATCGTCTCTTACCTCCTTGCAGACACTAAGTACCCAAGTAAGGAAAAGGCAGCAGCCGTCAAAGAGTTCGCGAGCTACATCTTGAGCTCTAAGTGCTCAAAGGATGTTGGTTCAGATCTCGGCTTCTCAGTTATCGATGGAGAACTTCTTAAGAAGTCACTCGCTCAGGTAGCAAAAATCGGCTAAAAGCTCTCAGAAAACTGAAGGCGATCAGATTATTCTGGTCGCCTTCAGTTTTTTCATAAACTTATGCTTTTCTTTAAATGATTGCGATAAATAATAAAGAGCAACCCAACGATTGAAACCGCAACCTC
>CAZSEW010000033.1:0-7161 GCA_964606025.1 uncultured Candidatus Planktophila sp. | reverse complement strand
TTGGAACGTTGATTCCGATCATTCCAACTTCAACTTCATTCTGGAAACGACGAGCAGCTCCACCATCGTTGGTGAAGATTGCAGTTCCATTTCCAAATGCGCCACCATTAATAAGTGCAACACCTTCGTCATAACTCTTCACACGGACGATAGAGAGAACTGGTCCAAAAATCTCCTCGGTGTAAACCTTTGATGATGTTGGAACCTTGTCGATAAGAGTTGGTCCAAGCCAGAAACCACCAGCTTCACCATTTACTTGTGGGTTACGGCCGTCGACAACGACCTTCGCTCCATCTTTTTCAGCAATATCAATATAGGAAGCAACCTTGTCGCGGTGTTCGCGAGTTACAAGTGGGCCCATATCGCAGCCACGACGGCCATCACCGGTGACCAACTTGCCCATGCGAGAGACAATCTTTTCGATAAGTTGATCTGCAACTGGTTCAACAGCGACAACAACCGAGATCGCCATGCAACGCTCGCCGGCGCTTCCAAAGCCTGCATTGATTGCAGAGTCTGCAACGAGTTCTAGATCAGCATCAGGCAGAACGAGCATGTGGTTCTTTGCACCGCCTAGCGCCTGAACGCGCTTGCCATGCTTTGAAGAATTTTCGTAGATGTACTTTGCAATTGGGGTAGAGCCAACGAATGAAATTGATTGAACATCTGGGCTTTCAATCAAACCATCAACCGATTCTTTATCTCCATTAAGTACGTTAAAGACTCCGTCAGGAAGACCCGCATCTTTCCAGAGCTGTGCAATCCACATAGATGCAGATGGATCTTTCTCAGATGGTTTCATCACTACAGTGTTTCCTGACGCAATTGCGATAGGGAAGAACCACATCGGAACCATTGCGGGGAAGTTAAATGGGCTGATGATTCCTACGACGCCAAGTGGCTGACGAGTTGAGTAAACATCCACACCAGTCGATACATTTTCAGAGTAATAACCCTTAAGAAGATGGGGAATCCCTGCTGCGAATTCAACAACTTCCTGGCCACGTGTAATTTCACCGAGGGCATCAGATAAAACTTTGCCGTGTTCACTTGTGATGATTTCAGCGAGTTCGCCTTTTCGTGCGTTGAGCAGTTCGCGAAAGGAGAAGATGATTTGCTGGCGCTTAGCAAGAGATGTATCGCGCCAAGCAGGAAATGCATCGCGGGCAGCTTTAATCGCTAGAGCAATCTCTTCTTGATTTGCGAGTGCAACTTTCTTGGTTTCAACTCCGAGCGCTGGGTCGTAAACCGGAAATGTTCTACCTGATTTGCTGACGTATTCCGACCCATTGATCCAGTGGTTGACCACGCTGCTCATCAATTTCCTCCAGTAGCTAGAAGGCGATAATAGAGCGATTCAATTGATACTCAAAAGTATGCTTTATGTTGAATAGAATAGCTAAATCTAGTAGCCTCAGCGCTAATTAAGGGGAGTACCTAGATACAGCTACCTCGTCAATACGGTGTAAAAACCCGGGGCGCTGGCCGAGATAACGTCGGTTAGGAAGACCTTGACCACGTTCATCACATACGAGTCAAGGAGTGTTTCTTCATGGATGTTTCATTAACAATCTGGTCTGTCACAGTTGGTGTCATTCTTCTACTAATTGTCGTAGATCTACTCACCGTAAGCTCTAAGCCGCACGAAGTAATGTTTAAAGAAGCGATGGGCTGGTCTCTCTTCTATATAGGTATAGCTATCGCCTTCGGAATTTGGGTTTGGCAGGTTTATGGCTCAATTTTTGGTACCGAATACTTCGCAGCTTACTTAGTTGAAAAATCGCTCTCAGTCGATAACCTCTTTGTATTCGTGATTATTCTTGCTCAATTCGCGGTACCGAGTATTTATCATCAGAGAGTCCTTCTAATCGGCGTAATTCTCGCACTTGTACTACGTGCAATTTTTATCGCGGTCGGAGCCGCCGCTCTTGCTGCATTTAGCTTCACATTTGTTATTTTCGGAGCAATCCTCATCTGGACTGGTATCGGACTCTTTAAGCACTGGGATGAAGATCCAGAACCAAACGACAATGCAATGGTGAAATTCGTCAGAGGAAAGATTCGCATGGTCGATGACTTCCATGGTTCAAAATTGTTTATCAAGCTTGATGGGATTCGCTATGCGACTCCAATGTTCTTGGTCATGATTGCTATTGGATCAACAGATCTTCTCTTTGCTCTCGACTCAATTCCAGCGACATTCGGTGTGACTTCAGAGCCGTTCCTGGTCTTTGCAGCGAACGCATTCGCACTTCTGGGTCTACGTGCGCTTTACTTCCTCGTAAAGGGGCTGCTAGACAGACTTATCTACCTCTCCTTGGGTCTTTCTGTCATTCTGATGTTTATCGGAGTAAAGTTGGTAATGACTTTCTTGCACGAACAGTACGACTCAGTTCCTAAGATTCCGACTTCTATCGGACTCGGTGTAATTGCTGCAATTCTTGTAGTGTCGACTGTGGCAAGTTTGATTAAGTCAAAGAAGGATCCTGCTGCACGTGCGCATGCTGGAACTATTACGGGAAGCGAGAGTGATGAGGAGTAGGATTACTGCAACGTGGAAATCGTTGCCGACAGCCATTCGAAGAACAATTGTCTCTGTCATTGGATTTACTCTGATCGCGGTAGGACTCTTGCTCGTAGTTCTGCCTGGACCTTTTACCTTGCCACTCGTAATTCTCGGACTTCTCGTTCTCGCACTTGAATTTGCTTGGGCGGACCGAATGCTCGACAAGGTAAAAGCTCAAGGCGCCAAAATTGACCCACGCAAACTCTTTAAAAAGCAGTAGCGTCGATCTCATTCTCTTAAGTGAGAATGACTGGGCGCGCTATAGAGATATTCGTCTTGCAGCCCTTGCCCACGATGAGAGTGCATTCGGTGGAGATTACGATAGCGAGAGCCAATTTTCAGAAGCGCAGTGGCGCCAGAAAGCACAACAGTATGTTGGTCTTCTGGCAGCCATTGATGGTACTGACTGCGGCTTTATGACCGTGGAAAATCTCAAAGGTGATTTTGGTGCAACGTGTTGGGTAGGAAGCTGTTGGGTGAATCCGAAATTTCGTCAGCGTGGAATATTGCGCTCACTCTTCACTTTCGCAGATTCATTCTCTGAAGAACGCAATTGGGGCGTTCAAGGCCTAGGGGTTTGGATTGATAACTCTGGCGCAATCGCGGCGTATGAAAATATCGGTTTTGCAAGAATGGGAGAGCCCCAGGAAAGCACACGCAAGCCTGGTCTGTACTACCAGCGAATGATTAGGTCGGTTAAATAAGCGGAATACGATATTGCCGCTTGCCAGATTCAAGAGTGTAAGTGTCATATAACTTGCGCGCTGTCGCGTTATCTTCATCTGTATTCCAGTAAAGACGTGAACATTTATTTGCGATAGCGAATTCTTTTACGTAATCAATAAGCGCTCTTCCGGCTCCCGTGCCACGAGAATCTGGATCGACGAAGAGATCCTCCAAATAACAGTGGCCATTTTCCGACCATGTTGAATTCTGTAAGTTATAGGTAGTAAAGCCAATTACGCGACCATCTTGAATTGCGACCGCGCAATTCATATTGAATTCAGGGTCCATGATTCGTGACCAAGTGAGTTCGCTCTGCTGGGAAGTGAGGACAGTTTTATAAAAATCGAGATAACCCTGCCAGAGCACAAGCCAACTTTCCTTATCGCTGGCTTGTGCGGGGCGTATTGCACTACTCATGGGAGAGATTCTAGAGAGAGAATGAAGGGTATTCGTCGGTCACAAGAATGATTGCGTAACCGTAGATACGGTTCCAGTACTTCACCGTTCCGAGCACGACATTAAGTGCCCAAGCTGGATAGTTTCCGGTCGACCAGGTAATGATCCAAGCGATGAAGGTGTAAACCAGTGCTAGAGCTGCGTAAACCAGACCAACGATGACGAGAGGAATTGCTAAGAACCATTTGATTAAAGGAAGTCCACGGTTTAACTTCTTGCCACCTTCAGTATCAGGTAGTAGAACTGCAACGTTTGGATTGCGCTCAATTGATGGATAGTCATCGGTGAGAAGAAGTACGTACGATGACAGGCGCGCATTTAGTTCCATTAAGGAGTGATTGAAGGAGAGTAAATAACTCGGGTACACACCTCTAACGAGAAGGGTGAGTACAAGGGGTAGAACTATTAATCCGGAGGTCCAGGCGGCGTCATTTCCCTGAGAAAATGATGCAAGGAATGCAACCACTGGAACGGCTAGGAAGCCTCTCCAGAAGACAGTCTTTCTATTGCGGTTGGTGAGTTGAACTTGGATGATTGTTTCTACTTGGTTGCTCATACGAACATTCTAGGTGAGGGAGATACTCTTTACCTATGAGCAATCGCGAGTATGCCGTCATAACTGGAGCAAGCAGCGGCATCGGTGCTGCCACAGCTCGTTTATTGGCTAAGAATGGTTATCACGTAATCGCCGCCGCTCGTCGCGAAGATCGACTAGCAGAGCTGGCAGAGGAAGATTCGGCGATTGAAGGTTTTAAGCTGGATGTAACTTCTCAAGCAGATGTTGATGCACTCGCAAATCACTTGCAGGGTAAGCCTGTTTCAGTACTTATTAATTGCGCAGGCGGAGCTTTCGATGCAGATTCGGTCAATGACTCTGATCCAGAGATTTGGAAGAAGACTTACGATGTCAATGTTGTTGGTTCTGTCCGCATGGTTAAGGCGCTGACACCACTAATGCAGGAGTTTGGACGCGGACATATCGTGATGATTTCCTCTACCGCAGGACATCGGGCTTACGAAAATGGTGGAAGTTACGTTGCAGCTAAGTTTGCGGAAACGTCCTTAACTGAAACTCTTCGCCTCGAACTCAATGGCCAACCAATTCGAGTCACAGAGATTGCACCAGGAATGGTGAAGACAGATGAGTTCGCTGTTCAACGTTTCGATGGTGATACCCAAAGAGCTGCCAAGGTCTATGAAGGTGTTACAAGGCCGTTAGTTGCAGAAGATGTTGCAGAAGCAATTAGATGGTCTGTGATGCTTCCAAGTCACTTTAACGTTGATTCGCTAACAATTAGACCACTAGCGCAAGCTGCACAACATAAGGTGTATCGCCAGCCTCTTTAACTCTCTAAAACAACTCGATACTGAGCAAGAGTCGAATCAGTTGCGTAAGCGATGCGAACACCAGCTGCGCGAGATGAAGCAAGGCCCTCGATAATCTGTTGAGTTAGAACTTCTCCCGGTGCCACAACGGCAACTCCTGGGGGATACGGTGCAATCAAATCAGCTGACACACGACCAAGTGCCGATGCAGAATCAACCATTTCGGTCTTTGCAAAGTATGCATCGCGCATCGAAATCTTCTTCTGCGGAGTAACTGACCAGCTGAGTGCCGTTGCGCTTTCGCGGCGTTGTTCCTGGCGGCGCTTAAGAATCGGAATAAGTACATCGGCTAAATGCGTGAAATCTTCCTTTGAATCAGCAATTGTTCCCAGAAATACAATGGTGTCTCGATCAGCCATCTCGACGCGGATTCCAGCGGCCTGTAGATCTTCTTCAATTTCAACACCTGATGCACCGAGTTGTTGCACTCGCAAGACAATCTTCGTGGGATCAAAGCGACCTGCCGGAAAATCATTTGGATAAAGGAATATTGGAAGCGCAAACTCTGCTTGGACGTTCTCTTTAAATGCATGAATATTCTCAAGGAGTGCGCCGATTAACTCTTCGCCTCGGGTCTGTAGAAGTGCACGAACTCCATCAATAGAGGCAAGTGGGGCGCCTGCAGGTGAAGTTGTATGAGTTGTTTCAAAACTTTGTTCAAGTCTTTCAGCACTTAAGAATTCTGTCCGAGCAAGAAGAAGTGCAGAGGCGCTATATCCAGGAAGTGCCTTATGGGTGCTTGTGATTAAAGCATCTGCGCCAAGTTGTATTGCGTGTCGTGGCAGCTCGGGATGAAAACCAAAGTGACCACCCCATGCTGCATCGAGAATGACAGGAACTTTCTTCGCATGAGCAGCTTCGATGAGTGCAGGCAAATCAGAGATTGTTCCGAGATAGCCAGGCTCTGTCAGAAGTACAGCAATTGGATTTTCGGTGAGCGCTTTATTGAGTTCGGCAATTCCGATACCAATAGGCACTCCGGTTGCGACATCAATCTCAGGCGACATCCAGATTGGCTCTAACCCTGCGAGAACAAGAGCGCTAAGAACAGATCGATGTGCTGTGCGAGAAACAGCGACTTTATCTCCCGGCTTTCCTAGAGCGAAGATGATTGCTTGGTTTGCATGAGTCGACCCACCAGTTGAAAAGCGCGCATAGTCAGCTCCCCATAACGTTGCTGCTAAGCCTTCTGCTGCTCTGAGAGTCTGATTAGTTAACTTAATTTCATCGAGGCCACCGTAGAGAGGCGTATCGGAATCAACGACAGCTCCAAGCCCAGCGTCGAGCGCTGATGTCTTCTGCTTATGCCCCGGAATAGTAAAAGGAGTTCGAGCGCTCTCAAAGTAAGAGAGGTAGGCATCCAATAGAGGCGCCGTTTTGCGAAGTTCGCTCATGTGGCAAGCGTAACTTGTAGCCAGGCTTGGTTGGGCTCGCACTCAGAAATGATGGCCTTAGAATTGAGCCATGACATCAAAGGATCCTCTCCCACAATCACGCCACTTGGCCACTGAAATTCCAGGGCCTAAATCAACTGCAGCTATGCAGCGACGTAAAGAGGCTGTTTCTGGGGGACTAGGAACTGCGATGCCCGTGATTGTTTCACGCGCACAAGATGCAATTATTGAGGATATCGACGGTAATCGAATCATCGACCTTGGCGCAGGAATCGGCGTTGTCAACGTCGGAAACTCAGCGCCTCGCGTTGTAAAGGCAGTGCAAGAAGCGGTTGCGACTTTTACACATACAAACTTCACGACAGTGCCATATATGGGATACATCGAGGTCTGCGAAGCCCTTAATCGCTTGACGCCAGGAAACTTTAAGAAGAAGTCAATTTTGCAGAATTCAGGAGCCGAAGCTGTTGAGAATGCAATCAAGATTGCTCGTCACTACACAAAGCGTCCGGCAGTCGTTGTATTTGAACATGCCTATCACGGCCGCACAAACCTCACGATGGCGCTGACTGCAAAGAACATTCCATACAAGGAAGGCTTTGGCCCCTTTGCTAATGAGATCTATCGCATGCC
>CAZSEW010000032.1:0-7231 GCA_964606025.1 uncultured Candidatus Planktophila sp. | reverse complement strand
TTCGACAGCAGCATCAACATCATTGCCATCAGCGATGAGTTCATAATCAGGATGTGCTAATTGACGTTTGCCGTTAAAGACTCCAATTTTTCCCGCGAAGAGCCCCTGTCTTCCTACTTTGAGTTCTTTCTCGCGCCATGCTTGATTGAAGAAAGTCAGAGATAACTTTGCAGTTCCATCTGTGACAATCACTTCAAGAATATTTCCTTTACGACCATGTAAACGTCTGCTACTCGCACTAAAGACTTCTGCAAGTATCGTGACTTCATCACCTTCATTGAGCGCCGAGATGTCTGACAGTTCTCCGCGAACCAAGTAACGTCTTGGATAGTGATGGAGCAGATCACCGACTGTGTGATAGCCAAATAGATCCTTGAGCACTTTTGTAGTTCTATCCCCCAAGATTCCGACGAGCTTGGAATCGAGGGTGGCCATGGGCTTATTCTCTCGTGATATCTACTCTTCTATCGGATTTAAGCCATCCGGAGTGAGTGATGACTATCAAAGTTCTGCTCGCGCATACATGTCGGATCTTCTCCTCAATTCGCAGCGCTAAATCGGCATCCAAATGTTCAGTTGGTTCGTCTAGGATGAGGATCGGAGCGGGTGAAAGTAGAGCTCGAGCTACAGCAAGACGCTTTCCTTCTCCACCGGAAAGCGGGCGCCCAAACTCGCCTAGGACGGTGTCAAGTGGAATTTCCTGGAGTTCGAGAAGTTCAAGGATTTCTTCCAGTGTTTCGTCAGAGGCAAAAGGATTGGCAATCTTTAGATTCTCACGAAGTGTTGTATTAAAGATGTGGCTGCGCTGAAGTGATGAGGTTAGAAATTCATGGAGATTTCCAATTTTCGAGAGTTCGATTCCCCCAATTTTGATACTGCCCGAGTAAGGAAGTACTCCACACAAACCAAGTGCAAGAGTTGATTTACCGCTTCCGCTTCGTCCCCTAATGACAAGAAGCTCTCCTTGAGACACCTCAGTTGTAACTGGGGACATAAATGGCTTATCCCATGCCACACTCACCTTATCCAGAACTACATCCTGTGCTGCCAATATCACTTGCGAACTTTGATTGCTGGAAGTGGGTAATTCCAAGATTTCTGAGACCGTTCTTTGAGCGCGCAGTAATTTTCCCGAAGCAAAGAGATTTGGGTACCAAGTCGTGACTCCCTCAAATGCAACAAGGGGAAGAAATATCGCCATCGCGATTTTGACTGCAGGCAAATCGGCCGAATCCTTAAAGGATGTCAGAAGTTGAACTGTCCCAGTTATTGCAAATCCAAGGGCAATTAAAGTTATAGTCTGCAACTTTCTAATCAGCTTTAGCAGCGCCTTCTCCTGAATAAATATTTTTTCCTCTATGGTGTGGATACCCTGAGATATCAGATGGGAATACCCGTACACCTGAGCTTCTACCGCGCCATAGGATGCTCTTTCAATCGCTTTTGCATAATCATTCTCCGAGAGCTCAATCTCTTGAGAAAGAGTTAGGGCTGTTTTAGAAACTAGCGCTGGTATTAAGAAAAGCAATGTCAGCGATACAGGAATAAGAACCATCAAAGTGGGGGTATAAATCCACCAGCCAAGCAAGAGCGAGAAAAGTATTGAAATAATTGCTGAGTAGCGAGGGAGTGTAATTCGGAGTGCATACTCTTGAGCTCGTTCCACATCATCGACTATCGATTTAACATAGCCACCAGATCTGGAATCCCCCACAAGCGCAATGCTTCGCCCACTTATTCTCTCAAAGAGATTTGTTCTAATTGAAGTCAGCGCGCGGAAAACCGTCTCATGGCTAATAACTCGTTCTGCATAGCGTGCCACAGATCGAAAGATTCCAAAGAAGCGCACCATAACTATTGAGACGGAGAGAACAAGAATTGGTGGGTGCGATGATGCCATCGTAATGAGCCATGCACTAGATACGGTTAATCCAATGCCACCGATGAGAGCAGAACTGCCGAGCAGCGCCGATATCGCCATCTTGAATCTTTGGTTATTCATGACTTCGCCCGCTCAACTTCTAAGACGCTATCTGTCCTTAAAATGAAATCACGTTCATGAGTAATGCAGATCAATGCTGCGCCTTCGGCTACGGCGCTTCTCAGGGCAGTCATAATTGCAAGTGAACTCTCGCCATCTAAATCCGCAGTTGGTTCATCAGCAATAATGAGAGTAGGTTTACGAATCAGAGCGCGTGCAACTGCTACTTTGCGAATCTGTCCTCCTGAGAGCTGACCACTCTTCTCGTGCGCGCCCCCTAAGTACGTCTCTAATCCATACGGTAGCTCCTCTAGTTTCAAAGAGACTGCTGCACAAATTTTTTCTATCTCGCTATCTGAAATTGCCGGCTCGACTAACTTGAATTGATCACGAATAGTTCCAGGAGCTAGTTGAGGAAGCTGGGGAATCCATCCTAAATACTTCTGGAATGAGTTGGTTTGGGAGAGAAGGAGTTTCTTGCCATCAACTTGCTTTTCTATATCTCCATGAATTCCTATCAAGTTCTCTGCGAAGGTGCTCTTTCCGACGCCAGAATCGCCAATAATAAAAAGTGACTCGCCCCGAGAAATTCTGCCGCCTGCAATTGAAGTATGGATAACTCCCGGAATATTGAGATCCCAGTCATTCCATGAAAGCGAGTCAAAAGATGCCAACGAAGTTTCGTGGTCTGGCAAGTCAGGCTTCTCTATTCTTTGTAGCTCTTGAATTCTTGCGAGAATTTCAGTGCCATCGGCAGACGCGTGGAATAGAGATGCAGCATTTCTGAGCGGAAAGTAGACCTCAGGGGCGAGGATCAGAACAGTCAAACCAGTTATGAAAGGAATATTCCCCTCAACTAGCCGTAGGCCGATTTCAACGGCAATCAGCGCAACCGAAATGGTTGCGGCAAGTTCAAGAACCAGGGCTGAGAGAAATGAAACTTTTAGTACTTTCATTGTTTCATCGGTGTATTGATCACCCATCGCACGGATGCGCGATCCTTGCGTTCTATCACGACCGAAGATCTTGAGAGTGAGAAAACCTTGCAATGAATCTTCAAAGTATTTTGAAAGAATGCCCAGCGACTTCCACTTCTTGCTCACTGCATCATTTGTGTATTTGCCAATGAGAGCTCCGAAAATTGGGATTAACGGCAAAGTAACTATGGTGATAAATGCAGAGAGTGGATCAAATAAAAATATTGTGAAAATGACGGCAAAGGGAACGAAGCTAGCTCCGAACATCTGCGGCAGAAATCTTCCGAGATAGGTATCGAGCGAATTGGAGCCCTTAATGAGTATGCCTGTGAGTTCGGCTGAACCGAGAGTGATGTCAATTATCGGATCTTTAGTTATCGAGGCTCTTAACTCTCTCTTTACGCGCGCCGCTTCGTAGCTGCACCAGTATTCAAAGTTCGATGTAAATGTTGCTCTCACGAGCCACAGAACGGCTAGTGCGACTAAATATTTTCCATTGCTTGGATGGCTATAGATAATTCCTACGATGAGTGCACCAATGAGCAGCGCATTGGCAATAACTATGAAGGCGGAAAGTAAAGCGCCGAATACGGCTCCTATAAAAAGTCTGCGGCTGCTACTCATAGAGAGCAACAGCCGCAGGTCTTTAGATTTCACTGATGCAGGATATGTGACGCAGTATCTAAAACACCACGTTCTGGATTAACAATCTGGCTTGCACTTACCCGCTTTCTAAAGACCCAGTATGTCCATCCCTGATAAATAAGAACGAGAGGCGTCATGATGACCGCGACTACTGTCATTACCTTTAACGTATATTCAGTACTCGACGCATTTGTGATCGTGAGATCAAATTGCGCTCCCAATGAGCTTGGCATCACTCTTGGGTAAAGTGCAAAGAATAAATTCGAGACAAAAGTTGCAATTGCTAAGGCTGAGAATATGAATGCCCAGCCTTCTCGAACCTTAAGAGTCGATACCAATCCTGCTACCCATGCAAGAGCCACAATAGTTGAGAGAGCCAAAACAGTTACATCAAGCTCTGGGAGCATCAGATTTGTCCACACCAAAAAGGCGACTGCTGCAACAGCTGCAACTAAACCAATCTTGACTGCAAAGTTTCTCGCTTGCTCACGGATTCCACCCGCAGTCTTGAGCGATAGAAATACTGCACCGTGTGTAAGAAAAACTGTCAGCGTAACAACGCCTCCAAGTAGGGCGTACGGATTGAGAAGGTTAAAGAATCCTCCAACGTACTCAAGGTTTCCTTGTGCGGATTCCTCGATAGGAACACCACGGACGATATTTGCAAATGCGACGCCCCATAGAAGCGCTGGGATTGCACTACTGACAACAATCGCTACATCCCAGCGTTGTCTCCATTGAGCCTTGCCGTACTTGCTTCGATATTCAAATGCCACGCCTCTTACGATTAGGGAGACAAGGATGAGGAATAGCGGTAAGTAAAAGCCGCTGAAAAGGGTCGCATACCACTCAGGGAAAGCTGCAAATGTGGCACCACCTGCGACAAGTAACCAGACTTCATTCCCATCCCATACTGGTCCAAGAGTTGTTAAGACTGCGCGACGATCGGCTTCATTGCGAGAAACGAATGGAAGCAACATTCCGACCCCGAAGTCGAAACCTTCTAAAATAAAGTATCCAACCCATAGAACTGCGATGAGCAGGAACCACGTTGTTTGAAATGTCATTTTGATTCCCCCTTAGTAAGACATCACGAGTGGCTTGTCGGAACTTCCACCGAGTTGTGGATCTTCATAATCCAATTCGGTTGCTGGGCCATTCTTAACAACCTTAAGAGTTAGGCCCACTTCAATAAATGCGAGTACGCCGTAGAGCAGCGTAAATACAATCATTGTGAATAGAACACTTCCGGCAGAAACCACAGCGCTAACCCCATCTTCTGTCTTGATCAATCCAAATACAGCCCATGGCTGACGAGCTGTCTCTGTGAAGATCCAACCAAAAGAGATTGCAAGTAGTGGAATAAATGGGAGCGAAATCATCGCCGGTAGGAACCAGCGAGCTTGAGGAAGTTCGCCACCTTTACGCGTGCGCCAAAGTGTATAGAGCGCCAAGAAGAAGGCGAGTGCGCCAAAGCCAATCATTAATCTAAATGACCAATATGCGAGTGGGATATTTGGAGTGTAATTGCCTTCGCCAAACTCAGCATCATATTTCGCCTCTAAATTATTGACACCTTCAACTGCACCTTTGAAATCACCTGTGGCTAAAAATGAAAGTACTGAGGGGACATCGATTTGGAAAACAGATCGAGAACCATCGAGTGTGCCAATTGTCAGCAAAGAAAATGGTGCTGATTCTGTTGATTCGTAGAGGGCTTCTGCTGCCGCCATTTTCATTGGCTGTTGTTCTGTCATGACCTTTCCGATCGCATCGCCTGTGATGCTGATTGCGATAAAGCTCAGAATGATGGTGACAAGTCCCAATTTGAGCGTTGGGCGCGCCATCTCAATATCCTTCTTTTTTAGAAGTAAATACGCAGAGATTCCTGCCATGAATGCCCCTGCTGCGAATGCCGCAGATGGAATTGTGTGAAGAAAGGTTATGACTGCAGTTTTCTGTGTGAGCACAGTGAAAATGTTTGTGAGCTCTGCACGATTCTTCTCAGCATTGATTATGAAGGCTACCGGATGTTGCATCCATGCATTTGCAGCCAAGATGAAGTATGCGGAAAGCACTGTTCCAAAAGAGGCGAGCCAAATTGTTGCCAGGTGAAGCTTCTTAGGTAATCGATCCCATCCAAAGATCCAAAGCCCCAAGAATGTACTCTCTAAGAAGAATGCAAGGAGACCTTCCATCGCTAGAGGGGCTCCGAAAATATCTCCCACAAATCGGCTGTATGAAGACCAGTTCATTCCAAATTGGAACTCCTGGACTATGCCGGTCACGACACCAATTGCGAAGTTGATGAGGAAGAGTTTTCCAAAGAATTTGGTTGCCCGAAGGTATTTCACTTTATTCGTTCGATACCAAGCAGTTTGAAGACCTGCTACGAGAAAGCCCATTCCGATTGTGATTGGAACAAAGAGGAAGTGGTAAACAGTTGTGATGGCAAATTGCCAACGTGCGAGATCTAGCGCATTCATTGATGCGACTCTCCGTTTCTGAGTTGCTCTACTAACTCACTTCATAGTCTGCGCGCTTCCCAAAACGGTTTTATTGGAATCGGTTGTCTGCCACCTCACATCGCTTTTTTTACGCGTAAAAATGAGAGGGTTGGCACTCATATTTTGCGGATTCGCCCTAAAGCACCCCCTCTTGATACCCTTTGCGCCTGTTCGATTTTGGCAGTTCAATCTAGAAGGAGAACCACCCATGGCATCTTCATGCGACATCTGTGGCAAGGGACCAAGCTTTGGCAATAACGTTTCACACTCACAGGTGAAGACACGTCGTCGCTGGAATCCAAATATTCAGCGTGTAAAGACAATTGTCGCTGGTGCATCAAAGCGTCAGAACGTATGTACTTCATGCCTAAAGGCTGGAAAAGTTACTCGTTAATTTTTTTGTTCGATTAAAAATGGCTCCAGGAAACTGGGGCCTTTTTTATTTCCACCCCTGAAATCCCTGAACCCTCTACGACGCTACCGATTCGGATTCCAGGCAAATCTCTTCCCGTAGCAAGAAATGCGTGATCTTCCCCGCCTTCAAGAATCCATCCCCAGATATCTGAATTAATCTCCCGCGCAAGCTCGCTGAGCTCTTTGAACTCTGCGCACTGTGAAATGAGCTCGGTATCAAGGTCGAAGCAAACCCCAGATGCATCTGCAACTTGCCGGGCCTGACTCAATAGTGAATCACTGATATCTGCCATGGAAGTTGAGTTGAGAAAATCGACGTCGTAATCAAGTGAAGGCGCAGAAAACTCCGAGAGCGCTTTATCTGCAATAGATGAGTTAAGGGAAATTTCTTTTGTGAGAAGTTCTAGGCCAGCAGCAGACCATCCGGTCAGTGATGAGAGAAAAATGCCATCACCTACACGGGCCCCACTTCTAAGAATTGGCTTGGTTGTATGACCAATAGCAGTCATAGCGATTGTGATTACAGTTGAACGGGCGATATCTCCCCCAACGATTGCGGCACCAGCTCGATCTGCTTCATCTTTCATGCCACGAGCCAAATTTTCAATCCACGAGAGCTCTTCGCTGCCCGTCAACGAGACGGCTGCAACAAGATAATCACAGGTGGCACCCATAGATAAAACATCTGCAATATTTGCCGCCGTGAT